>CAJQLI010000001.1 GCA_905479125.1 uncultured Alphaproteobacteria bacterium
CATGCGGATGGTCCTTTACGCCGGAGACCGTGCAGGCGATCCGCAGCCTGTGCGGATCGTTCGCCGGTCGCTCACGAAAGCCTGGGTGCTGCTCAGGACGGTTCGAAATCGATGACCCAGAGCGTCTTGACGATGGGGCCGAGAATACCCTGAACCTCTTTATGCGCCGGGTGAGGGCCGTAGTCGGCGAGCACGTCCTTATCGCGCATGGTGACGATGACCGAATGGGTGAAGTCGCCGGCGCGGCCGGAGAAATCCTTGCCCGATGTCACGCCTTCGATGCCGTCGATCTTGCCCTGAAGGGCATGGACGGATTGCAGGGCTGCCATCTTTGCGTCCTCTGCGACACCGTCATTGAATTCGAGCATGACGATATGCTGTACGGTCATTTTTTGATCCTCGCTTGATGTGATGCCGCATCGTGCATTTTTCATCACGGCGCTACAAGGGTGTCACTTCTGAATTGGGCGGGTCATGGTGACGATTTTCTGGGCTTTGGCGCGATCGCGGCCGGGTTCCGGCTAAAAATCGCCGGTTGGGTCTTCCAGAACTTGCAGATGAATTCGTATGGGGTAAGTCCGCCCAGCGTTTTGAGCCGTCGTTCGAAATTGTAGGAATCAAAGAACGCAGAGAAATGTTCCTGAAGATGATCGTGGCTCTGATAGTAGAATTGCCGGGCGGGTGTTTCCTTCGGCGTTGATATTTCCGGTGCTGTCCGCCGAATGCGCCATGGCTGATCAAAGGGAAGAATTTCGTGGTCGACGCCGCGTGCCTGGCAGGCGAGGGCAAATGGATGAATACCGACGCCAGGGACAGGCTTCGTGCTGCCGAATACCTGCGGATTATCACCGGTTAGAATGCTTCCGACGTTATAGGGAACCGCCTCGATCAGGGTTTCCAGAAATGCCGGGCCGTTATCGTCTGCAGCGATTTCATAGAGTTTGGCAAAGGCAAATTTGCTGGTGCGGTCAAACGCGAAAAACATGTTTGCCTTTCCGTCGCCGGTGCGGATATCGGCAGCGTTTACATAGAAACTGCCAATCGATTCCCCGCCGGAATCCCTGTTCGTGTCGATATTGGTTCCCGGAATGCTGAACAGGCGGCTGATGTTGTGCCGTTGATAGAGCCGATGCAGGTTCGACCGTGACAGGTGAGGAATCATCAATTGAAGGGCATAGAGGCAATCATCGAGCGGCAACTGGGTATTGATCCGGAAGCCGATGCAATTGCCTTCTTCCTCCGGCGACAGTTTTTTAGGTCGCGCAGCGACCGGGCCCATCGGAAGGTCTTCGGTGGACGGCCGGGATTTCCACTTCGCGACGGTCTTGGGATTGATGCCGTATTTCCGGGCAAGTGCCCTGATCGACAGCGATGATTCCTGAATGGCGGCCCTTATGGCCGGTGTTGTGGTCGCGGATCCATGCATTTGACGATCTGCCCGGGATTCGATTTGGGACCATTGTAGCACGATGGGCGTTCTTGCAGGTCAAATCCCCGCTGGTTTTTAGGCTTGATATAATCAGTATTGTGCGCATAATACTGATAAATAATTTCGCAAACAGGGATGAAATGCCATGACACAGAATCAGATTATCGTTGCCGGTGGTGGACTTGGCGGGCTGGGCGCGGCGCTCGGTCTTGCCAAGAAGGGCAAGAATGTTGTCGTGCTCGAAAAAGCCTCCGAGCTTGGAGAAATCGGTGCGGGTATCCAGCTCGGACCGAATGCCTTCCATTCGTTCGATTATCTCGGCGTCGGCAAGGGCGCGCGCGAACAGGCAGTTTACATCGAGCATTTGCGCTTTATGGACGCGATCACCGCCGAAGAGGTCAACCGGGTTCCACTGGATGAAAACTTCCGGACCCGTTTTGGTAATCCCTATGCGGTCGTGCACCGCGCAGACCTGCACAAGGAACTGGTCAAGGCATGTGAAGAGCATGACCTGATCGAACTGCGCGTGAACAGCGAGGTCGTGGGTTACGATCAGGATGGCGCCTCGATCACGGCGAACCTGTCATCGGGCGACAAGGTGACGGGGGATTTACTGGTCGGCGCAGACGGGCTGCATTCCGCTGTGCGGGCGAAACTGGTGGGCGATGGGGCACCCCGGATTTCGGGCGATTCCACCTACCGGTCGGTCATTCCGGTCGACCAGATGCCGGAATCGCTGCGGTGGAATGCGGCGACGCTGTGGATGGGGCCGAACTGTCACCTGGTACATTATCCGCTCTCCGGCTCGAAGGTGTTCAACCTGGTGATCACCAAGTGCAATGACGCCAAGGAAGTCGTCGCCGGCAAGCCGCTGAGTCATGAAGAGGTTCATGCCAATTTCGACCATATTCACGATACGCCCCGGCAGCTGATCGATATCGGGCAGAACTGGCGGGTCTGGGTGTTGTGCGACCGGGTGCCGACCGAAAACTGGATCGATGGCCGGGCCGTGCTGCTCGGGGATGCCGCGCACCCGACGCTGCAATATTATGCGCAGGGCGCGTGTATGGCGCTCGAAGATGCCGTCTGCCTGTCCGAGGTGATCAGCAGCTATCCCGATAATCTGGATGAAGGGCTAAAAGTGTATACCGATAACCGGGTTGTCCGCACCGCGCGCATTCAGATCGGCTCGCGCCAGCTCGGCGATAACTGGTTCCATGTTGACGGCGTGCACCGGAAGCTGCGCAACGAGATCATGGGCAAGATGACGGCCGAGGATTACTACTATCAGCTTCAGTGGCTCTACGGTCACAAAGCCTCCGACCTGGCGGCCTGATGGCTGAGGTCGCGGAAGTTCTTTCGCCGGAACCCGCCGGGACGGCAGAGAGCTATATTCTCGAAAACCTGCGCTCGGCCCCCGGCCATCTGATGCGCCGCTGCCAGCAAATCGCCGTGTCGGTGTTCCTTGATGAATGCCGCACCTTCGACCTCACCCCGCTGCAATTCGCGGTGCTGACCGCGTTGTTGAAGGGCGGGCCGGAAGACCAGGTCCATCTCGGTGGCGCACTGGCCCTCGACCGGACGACCATCGGCGTGGTGGTCAAGAACCTGGAAGAACGCGGGCTGGTCACCCGCACGGTGTCCGAAAAAGACCGGCGTTCAAAACCGGTCTCGATCACCGAGGCGGGCGAAGCGCTGATCCATGACGCCATCGGGGCGGCCGAAGCCGCCCAAGACCGGATGCTGGCCCCACTGACGGCGACCGAACGCAAACAGTTCATCCGCCTGCTCCAGAAAATGGCCGACGGCAATAACAGCGAAAGCCGGGCGCCGTTAAGGCGTTAAATCTTCCCCAGCGCCGTCAGCACTACTTCCGGCGTGATCGGCTGTTCTTTTACCCGGCCTGATGTCAGGCCTTTGATGGCGTCGTTGACGGCGTTCATCATCACGCCGGGCGCCGCGCCGGTGCCGGATTCGCCCGCACCCTTGGCACCAAGCTCGGATTCGCTGGTCGGCGTCTCCACATGGCCGACCTCGATATCGGGCATCTCGAACGCCATCGGCGTGACGTAATCGGCCATGGTGCCGTTCTGGAGCTGTCCCGCATCGTCATAGATGCAGTGCTCGTAGAGCGCGCCGCCGAGGCCCTGTACGCAGCCGCCGCGGATCTGTTCGTCGGCAAGCTGCGGGTTGATGATGCGGCCGCAATCCTCGACCACCCAGTGCTTCAGATGCTTGATCCAGCCGGTATCGATATCGACCTCGACATACGCGCCGTGAATGCCGTTGGTATAGATGTAGGGTGAATCCTGCAGCCGGTAGCGCCGCGTATGGGACAGCACCGGCTGGTAATCATTCGGCAGTTCGCCCAGCTGGAAATGACCGATGCGGCCGATTTCCGACAGCGGGATACGCGCTTCGGACGAGCCGAAATCGACCACATTGCCGTCGACGATATCGAGTTCCTCGGCTTCCTTTTGCAGCAGGATGCCCGCCATGTGGAGGATTTCCCGCCGCAGGTCGAGCGCCGCCTGGTAGGTCGCTTCACCGCCAATGGCAGTTGCCCGCGATGCATAGGTGCCGCCGCCATAGGGTGTGGCATCCGTGTCGCCGGAAATCGCACGCACCATGTCGGTCGAACAGCCGATGGCCGCCGCCGCGATCTGTTCCATGACGGTATCGACGCCCTGTCCCTGATCGGTGACGCCAAGGGCCACGATCACGCCGCCGGACGGTTCCAGTTTGACCGTCGTTGCATCCTGCGCGGCGATACGTGCACCGCCGGCGCCGTAATAGCCGACCGGGCTCGGCGCGGTGCCCTTGATAAAGCCGGCGACGCCGATGCCGCGATAAATACCCTTTTTGCGCAGCTCCGCCTGTTCGGCGCGGAGGTCGTCATAGTTCATCAGGCCGCGCAGTTTTTCGAGACATGCCTGGTGCGACAGGTCCTTCATGGGCAGGCCGGAGCCGATGATCTGCGGGTAGGAATCGTCTTCCATGACGTTCTTGCGCCGGATATCGAACGGATCGAGACCCGTCACGTCCGCTGCCCAGTCCATCATGTATTCGGCAACCGAAATACCGATCGGGTGGCCGACCGCACGGTACTGCGATGTCGGCACGGCGTTCAGATACACCACCGTCGCCTTGGCGCGGTAATTCTTGTGCTTGTAGGGCCCGAAGCTGATGTGAAGAATCTGGTTGGCTTCGAATACCGATGTGCGCGGGTATTGCGAATAGGCTCCGACGCCGGAGAGATCGTCGATTTCCGCGGCGATCAGCGTGCCGTCATTCATGACGCCGATCTTGGCGTGTACCCGGTTTTCGCGGGCATGAATATCGGACACGAAGGATTCCAGCCGGTCGGCCACGAACTTCACCGGGCGCGCAAGCTTGATGGCGGCGGCGGTTGCCGCGACCTCATCGCCGAATGTGTGAATTTTCAGGCCGAACGAGCCGCCCACGTCGGGGGCGATGATCCGCACCTTGTGCTCCGGCACGCCGAGCGTGCGCGCGAATACGGTTTCGATCATGTGCGGGCACTGGCTGGATGTATGGATCGTCAGGTTTTCGGTGCCGGGATCGTATTCCGACAGCACGATGCGGGGCTCCAGGCTGACGGCGGTGTGGCGACCGAATTCGAATGTTTCTTCCAGCACGTGATCGGCTTCGGCGAATGCCTTGTCGACATCGCCCGTGCCGAGAACCTTCTCCCAGGCAATATTGTCGCCGAGATTGGGGTGGATGACGGGGCTGTCGGGCTGGATCGCCTTTTCCTTGCGGATAACGACGGGCAGTTCCTCGTAATCGACCATCACCAGTTCGCCGGCGTCTTCGGCCTGGGCGCGGGTCTCGGCAATTACCATGACAACCGGTTCGCCGTGCCAGCAGGCGCGGTCGACCGCCATCGGGTATTGCGGCTCGGCCTTCATGTTTTCGAAGACCTTGAGCGTGCCGACCCACGGGCCGGTGCACATATCGGCCAGTTCAGCGCCGGTCATCACCAGCTTCACACCGTCCGCGGCCTTGGCGGCCGCCGTGTCGATGTTCAGAATTTTGGCATGGGCGTAGGGGCTGCGTACAAAGGCGGCATGCAGCGTGCGCGGCGGGGTGATGTCGTCGGTGTAACGCCCGCGCCCGGCGACCGCACGCATGGCGCGCGACCGGGGAAGGGTGCGCCCGATATAGGAATTCGGACGGTCATAAGGGTGAATAAAGCCCATGAATTTAGCCTTTTAGTCGCGTGTTATTGACGCTTTCGATCGCATCGACGATCGCGTGATAGCCGGTGCAGCGGCAGTAATTGCCGGACATGAACTCGCGGATGTCTTCGCGGCTCATCTCGGATTTCTGTGCCAGCAGTTCGGCGGCGGTCATCAGCATGCCCGGCGTGCAGAACCCGCATTGCAGGGCATTGCGTTCAACGAACTTGTCCTGCAGGTCGGAAATTTCGCCGGTATCCGTCAATCCTTCGATGGTGACGACCTCGGCTCCATCGGCCTGGGCTGCCAGCATCAGGCAGCCGCGGACGACATCGCCGTCGACGC
>CAJQLI010000002.1 GCA_905479125.1 uncultured Alphaproteobacteria bacterium
GCGGACGCCGGCTAAATCAGCTCTTGCCGACGGACAGTCCGCTGTTTTCGCTGATCGCTCAGTCCATTGCCGCTCAGACGAGTGTCGCTGAATATGACGTTTCAATCTCGTTTCCGAGGGGGCGGCCGCGAAATGTGGCGATTACCGCCGCTCCGATGATGGACGGCTCGTCGCTGACGGTCGTGTCGCTTCATGAACAATCGATAGCTCGCCGGATCAACAACCAGATCGCGCACCGTAACGCGGCCCGGTCTGTTACCGGGCTCGCAGAGCTTCTGGCGCATGAGGTCAAAAACCCGCTTTCAGGTATTCGCGGCGCGGCCCAGCTTCTCGAGGGGGCCGTTGTCGAACCTGAAGATATCAATCTGACGCGCCTGATCTGTGAAGAGACCGACCGTATATGTGATCTTGTCGACAGGATGGGACTCTTCTCGGACGGGGAACTAAACCGGAGCGCCGTTAACATTCATCTGGTGCTTGATCGGGTGCGCCGAGTGGCCCAGGCCGGGTTCGGGCGTCACGTGGAGTTCGTGGAGAATTACGACCCGTCATTGCCGGCGGTATACGGCAACGCGGATCAGTTGATCCAGGTGTTCCTCAATATCGTCAAGAATGCGTGTGAAGCTGTTCCACGGACGAACGGAAAAATAACAATTACGACCTCTTTTCAACATGGCATTCGCCTCGCCCTGCCGGGCGGAACCAGCCGTGTCCAGTTACCGCTGATCGTTTCGGTACAGGATAACGGGAAGGGGATACCCGAGGACGTTGCGGCCAACCTTTTCGATCCGTTTGTCACCTCAAAGGCCGATGGTTCAGGCCTTGGGCTAGCGCTCGTCGCCAAGGTCATGGGCGATCATGGCGGGATTGTAGAGTTTGAAACATCGGAAGAGGGCACAGAGTTCCGCCTGAGGCTTCCGATGCACACCAGTAAAACCGGCGGTAACGATGCCGCAGACGAGGACATAGTATGAGTGCGGCATCCACAATACTTGTTGCTGATGACGACCGCGCGATAAGAACCGTCCTTGAACGTGCGCTGACGCGTGAGGGATACGATGTCCGCCTGACCAGTAACGCGCGTACGCTCTGGTCCTGGGTTGCCGATGGGGAGGGCGACCTGGTGATCAGCGATGTGGTTATGCCTGACGAGAACGGCCTGGACCTCATTCCGCGTATTCGCGAGATTCGCCCAGACCTTAAAGTCATCATTATGAGCGCCCAGAGCACTCTGCTGACGGCGGTTAAGGCCAATGAGAGGGGCGCATACGAGTATCTGCCCAAGCCGTTTGATCTGAAGGAACTCATCAGTGTCATAGAGCGCGCGCTGCAGGACCCGTCCGAGGTGCATACGAACGCGCCGTTGGACACCGAAGAAAAGCTGCCGCTTATCGGGCGTTCCGTGGCGATGCAGAATATTTACCGGGTGCTGGCGCGCCTGATGGCGACAGACCTAACCGTTCTGATCACCGGAGAGTCCGGCACAGGCAAAGAACTGGTTGCGCGGGCACTCCATGATTACGGCAAACGCCGAAACGGCCCCTTTGTTGCAATTAATATGGCGGCTATCCCCCGCGACCTTGTTGAAGCCGAGCTGTTCGGCCACGAGCGTGGCGCTTTTACTGGCGCCACCGGCAGAGGTGTCGGCCGGTTTGAACAGGCGCAGCGGGGGACTTTGTTTCTGGACGAGATCGGCGACATGCCCCTCGATGCGCAGACCCGTCTTCTACGGGTGCTGCAGGATGGTGAATACACCACTGTCGGCGGCAGAACGCCGATAAAGGCCGATGTCCGGATCGTCGCGGCGACGCATCGTGATCTCGGACGGCAGGTGAAGCAGGGTTACTTCCGTGAGGATCTCTATTACCGGCTTAACGTCGTCCCGATTCGGCTACCGCCATTGCGGGAACGGGTCGAAGATTTGCCGGAATTGGTTGAGCATTTCTTTGCTCGAGGGGCGGAAACAGGGTTGCCGTTCAAAACCCTGGAACCTGCGGCCATGGATATCATGTTGCGTCACAGGTGGTCCGGCAATGTTCGGGAGCTGGAAAATCTGGTTCAAAGGCTGGCGGCTTTGTGCGCCGATGATACGATTTCAGCCGAAATCGTAAGTAATGAACTGGCAGAAGCCGTGGCCACGGTTTCTGATGCGCCCGGAGATGATGAAACTATGTCTGAGGCGATAGAGAGGCACTTGGAGCAGAGTTTTTTCAACCACGAAGATGGTTTGCCGTCGAACGGACTGTACTCTAGGGTGCTGCACGAAATGGAACGTCCGCTGATTTCTATGACGTTGGCGGCGACGCGTGGGAACCAGATCAAGGCGGCAGAGATTCTGGGGCTGAACCGTAATACGCTCCGCAAGAAGATCAGAGAACTCGATATCGAGGTCGTTAGGGGCGCACGCTAACAACCATAATAACCCAGGCGGTTGTGCGGTGGCAGAGACAGACAAAGCGATTGATTTAACGGCCGAGATATCCCGGCCGTCGGCTGCGGTCGCGGGTTATGCCCGGGTGTCGCAGTGGGGTCGTCGTGTGGGCCTGGGGCGCAAGCTGTCTATTGCGTTGACCGTCATCGCCCTCGGTTTTGCCTTCGCTACATATGCGACAATCACCGGTTCATCTCCGCTCGGCGCAGACACCCAGACCGTTCTTATCCTGCTCCAGATCGATCTGGTCCTGTTTTTGCTCCTCGGGCTTGTCGTTGCTCGTAGCCTGGTTGGGCTGTGGATCGAACGCCGCCGCGGTCAGGTGGGGTCACGCCTGCATATGCGCCTGGCAATGCTGTTCAGTCTGATTGCGCTGGCGCCGGCCATTATCGTCTCGGTCTTTTCCGCTGTGTTCTTCAATTTCGGCATGGAAAACTGGTTTAATGACCGGGTTAAAACCGCGATTGTGGAATCCCGTGCGGTCGCCGAAGCCTACCTGAAAGAGCACAAGCAGGTTATTCGCGGAGACGTCCTTTCTATGGCGCGGGATCTTGAGCGCGCGTTACCGCTGCTGACTGAAAACCCCCGTCAGTTTTCAAGAATTCTGGCCGGGCAGGGGCTGGTGCGGAATTTGAGCGAAATATACGTATTTGATGGATCCGGTCGCATTTTGGCGAAATGGGCGCTTGGATTCGTCATCGACAGGGATCCCGTTGCGCCGGAAATCATAGAAAGAGCACGGAGCGGAGAGGTCGTATTGTTGACCAGTGAAGCCGATGACCGGCTGCGCGCGATCATTAAACTCGACCGGTTCGTCGACGCGTTCCTGTATGTCGGACGGTTCGTTGAACCCAGGGTCCTGGAGCATATCGACAAGACTGAGCGGGCGGCCGCGGAATACGCGAATATCGAAGGGCGTCGGTCCAGCATCGAAATAACCTTTGCGATGATTTTCATCCTGGTCGGAATGCTGTTGCTGTTTGTGGCCATCTGGGTCGGACTTGTCTTTGCGAACCGGTTGTCGAGACCGATTTCCGATTTAGCGGGTGCTGCTGAGCGTGTCAGGGCGGGTGATCTGTCCGCTCGGGTGGAAGAAGGGCCGGATTCGGATGAACTCGGCCTTTTGAGCAGAGCATTCAACCGGATGACGGATCAACTTGAGGGGCAGCGTCATGAACTGGTTCAGGCAAACCGCCAGCTCGACGAACGGCGTCATTTTATCGAGACTGTTCTTGGCGGGGTTTCCGCGGGCGTCATAGGAGTCGATGCTGAGGGACGCATTAATCTTCGAACCGCTCTGCCTGTTCGTTGCTTGCCATGGATATTGATGAACAGATCGGTGCCGATATCAGTGAGGTCGTACCTGAACTGTCCGCGATGATCGGAGATGCCCACACCCGGCCTAACCGACTTGTAGAGGCGCAGATATCGATGCAACGCGTCGGTCGTGACCGCACCCTGTTGGTACGCCTGGCCGCAGACGTCGTTGACCGGAAGGTTTCAGGTTTTGTAATTACGTTTGACGACATCACGGAACTTGTGGCTGCACAACGCAAGGCAGCGTGGTCTGATGTCGCCAGACGCATCGCCCACGAAATCAAAAATCCACTTACACCAATCCAATTGGCCGCGGAACGCCTTCGCCGAAAATACATGAACGAAATTACATCGGACCCCGAAACATTTTCGAATTGTACCGATACGATAATTCGTCAGGTGGGCGACATAGGTCGAATGGTTGATGAGTTCTCTGCTTTTGCGCGGATGCCCCGACCGGAAATGGAAAGAGAAAATATCGGTAAAATCTGCCGCGAGGCGCTAGTCCTGCCGCGAAGTGCCCATCCGGAGATAGAGTTCGTGTCCGATATACCGGGTGATCCCGTGATGATTACCGGCGATTCCCGTCAGCTTTCGCAGGTTCTGACCAACCTGATCCAGAACGCAATCGACGCGATCGATGGTCGGGTAGCGGACGGTCAAGCCGAACTGGCTGCGGGCGAAATTCAGCTCAGCCTGTCTTTGACCGAAGAAGACGCAGAGATAGTGATTACCGATAACGGAAAAGGATTGCCGGTTGAGAAGCGTGACCGGCTTACAGAGCCGTATATGACGACACGGACAAAGGGCACGGGGCTTGGTCTCGCCATCGTTAAAACGATCCTGGAAGACCATGGTGGGGTGCTGGAACTCAAAGACCGGCCGGACGGAAAAAACGGGGCATCTATCCGGGTAATGTTACCTCTTCTGCAGGAAAACCTGCTTTCGGCGGATGAAAGTGAAGGCGAGGTCCCCGAAGATGGTCCTGAAGGTGGTGTTGCCTATGGCCGGTGATATTCTTGTCGTCGATGACGAAGAGGACATCCGGATGCTGATCGCGGATATTCTTACCGATGAGGGCTTCGTCTGCCGGACCGCAGGTGACAGCAGCACCGCCTTCAACGCGATCGAAGAGCGCAGACCGAACCTTTTGATTCTGGATATCTGGCTCGAGGGCAGCGCGCTGGATGGAATTGAAATTCTTGAGCGGGTTCATCAGGAACATGAGACGATGCCGGTCATTATGATCAGCGGTCACGGGAATGTTGAAACCGCCGTGAATGCGATCAAGCTTGGCGCGTATGATTTCATCGAAAAGCCTTTCAAAGCGGACCGGCTGGTTCTTACCGTGACGCGTGCTGTCGAGGCTGCACGCCTGCAGCGTGAAAATCAGGAGCTCCGTCAGCGCACCAGCGACGTAACAGAAATCATCGGCGTGTCTCCGGTGATACGTCACTTGCGAAGTGCGCTGGAAAAAGTGGGGCCAACGGATAGCAGGGTACTGATCTCGGGGCCGCCAGGTGCCGGGAAGGAAGTATTCGCGCGCCAGCTTCATCAATTGTCTCTCAGAGCCGATGGGCCGTTCGTGGTCCTGAACTGTGCAGCAATGAATCCGGACAGGATGGAAATGGAGCTGTTCGGCCATGAAACTGCGGGAGACGACGCGCCGCGGAATGTCGGTACCCTTGAAGCGGCCCACGGAGGGACTCTGCTGCTTGATGAAGTAAGCGATATGCCGCTGGAGACACAGGGAAAGATCGTTCGTGTGCTGCAGGAACAGACTTTTACGCGGGTTGGCGGCGAATCTGCGGTAAAGGTGGATGTCCGCGTTATCGCGTCGACAAACCGCGATATGGATGCGGAAATGGCTGCGGGCAATTTTCGCCAGGACCTTTTTTACCGCCTGAACGTGGTTCCAATAGAGGTTCCGCCGCTGAGAGATCGCCCCGACGATATC
>CAJQLI010000003.1 GCA_905479125.1 uncultured Alphaproteobacteria bacterium
CACGAAATGGCCCGGATTGGGCAATTCGGCGACTGCCTTGCTGCCCTTTTCGGCATCGCGACCGTTCAGGACGACAACAGCCCCCGCATCCGACAAATGATGTGCGGCCGATAGTGCCAGGCCCTGTGTGCCGCCAAGCACCAGGGCGATCTCTCCGCGAATCCCCAGATCCATTTTCTTTTCCCCTGTTCGCCCCTGTTAGTCCCGGTTAACCGGCCAGAATTTTCGGATCTGCCGCGACATTGGCCCGGTCGCGGAACCGCGCCAGAAACTGGTCCAGCAGGCGGTTGAACTCAACCGGGTTTTCCAGGTTACCGAGATGCCCGACATCGTAGATCATATGATATTCGGCTGACGGGATATCGGCGGCAAGTTTGCGCGTCATATCGGGCGGGGTCAGCGGATCGACCTCGCCGCCAATGACCAGCGTCGGCACATCGATTTCCGCCAGCACATGTTCGCGGTCGAACTGCGTCGTCGCCTCGACCGTCTTGATATAGGAATGCTTGTGCAGCCGCGACGCCGCCGCGATGGCACGGGTGCGCGCATCTTCGGAGGCACGGGGCCCGGCCAGCCGGTCGATGGCGCCGGGCGCCAGATCCGCCGGTTCCAGCCCGTCCTCTATCAACGGTTTGCTGCGCGCGGCCACAAAAGCCTTTTGCTTCTCGGGCGAAAAATGCCCGAAGCTTGCATGCACGCCGGCCAGGGTCAGGGTCGCAAACCGGTCCGGGTGGTGGGCGAAAAATTCGAGCGATATCCGCCCGCCCATCGACGTGCCGACGATATGCGCCTTATCAACCGCAAACGCATCGATCACGCGGGCCAGGTCATCCGCGATATCGGTGAAGCTGAGCGGGCCGTCATAATCATCGGAATCCCCGTAGCCGCGCGCATCCCATGCCACCGCGCAATAGCCTGCCTCGGCGAAGGCTGTCAGCTGATGCGCCCAGGTCGACCGGTCGCCGCCGATCCCGTGCAGAAAAATGACCAGCGGACCGGTGCCGATATAATCGACGGCGATAAAGGGTGCAGGGCCGATCCGCATCGCCTTCGCGCCATCGGCATACGGGGCGATATCGGGGGTAAGCGGGGAAGAGTTCATAAGCCACGCTCGCGCAAACGCGGCATGCGATCAAGCCCCCTTCGCACAGGTGTCTTCGATATTGAGGCCTTGCCCGGCCCTGCGTCATCGACAACAATGCGCGTCCTTCTGGAATAGGGATTCAAAGACATGTCTGACGCTTTCATCTGTGACGCCATCCGCACACCCGTCGGCCGCTATGGCGGCGGTCTGAGCGGGGTTCGCACCGACGACCTCGGCGCAGTGCCGATCAAGGCGCTGATGGACCGTAACCCGTCGGTCGACTGGACACAGGTGGACGATGTCTATTTCGGCAATGCCAACCAGGCGGGCGAGGACAACCGGAACGTCGCCCGTATGTCGAGCCTGCTGGCAGGTATTCCGATGGAAGCCGGCGGCGCCACCGTCAACCGGCTGTGCGGATCGGGCATGGAAGCCACCGCCCAGGCGGCCCGCGCCATTCGCGTGGGCGAGGCGGACCTGGCAATTTCCGGCGGCGTCGAAAGCATGAGCCGCGCCCCCTTCGTGATGGCCAAGGCCGACCAGGCGTTTTCCCGCAAGGCGGAAATATATGACACCACCATCGGCTGGCGCTTCGTGAACCCGAAGATGGAAGAACTCTACGGCGTCGACGCCATGGGCCAGACCGCGGAAAACCTTGCGGTCGAGCACCAGATCACCCGCGAGGACCAGGACAAGTTCGCACTGTGGTCCCAGCACAAGGCCGAGGCTGCGCATAAGGACGGCAAGCTTGCCGCCGAGATTGTTTCGGTCACCATTCCCCAGCGCCGGGGCGACGATCTTGTCGTCGATGCCGATGAACACCCGCGCCATGGCGCAAAAATGGAAGACCTCGCCAAGCTGCGTGCAGCCTTCACCAAGGGCGGCTCGGTCACGGCGGGCAATGCGTCCGGCGTCAATGACGGTGCCGCCGCGATCCTGCTCGCCTCTGAGGCCGGCGCAAAGAAGCACGGCCTGACGCCGCGCGGACGACTTGTCGCCGCCGCCGTTGCCGGCGTGCCGCCCCGCATCATGGGCATCGGCCCCGCACCGGCCACCCGCAAGGTGCTGGCCCGCGCCGGGCTGACGCTGGACGATATGGACGTGATGGAATTCAACGAAGCCTTCGCCGCCCAGGCGCTTGCCTGTACCCGCGATCTTGGCATCGCCGATGACGATTCGCGCCTCAACCCGAATGGCGGCGCCATCGCGCTCGGCCACCCGCTCGGCATGTCCGGCGCGCGGCTGATCACCACGGCCCTCAACGAGCTGGAACGTACCGGCGGACGTTACGCGCTATGCACCATGTGCATCGGCGTCGGCCAGGGCATCGCGACGGTGATTGAGCGGGTTTAGGGGGCGTCGGCGGGAAGAGGTTTAACCGTCGTCACCTCACGAGCTGCTGCCAATCGTTTTTCCCAAGTCTGACCCAGCAATATCGCCGCATAGGCGGCAATAAATACAAAACCTATTGTCGATAGCGCCGGTGAC
>CAJQLI010000004.1 GCA_905479125.1 uncultured Alphaproteobacteria bacterium
CCGTGCTCGTCGACGACAATCCCGTTATCAATGCTCAGTCCCGCCTGTTCCGCCAGTTCCGTATTCGGGATCAGCCCGATACCGACCACCGCAACATCGCAGGGAATGGCTGTTCCGTCGCCGAGAACAGCCCGTTGCAGCTTGCCATCGCCTTCAAAGTGATCGAAAGCGGCTGACAGGCGGATATCCACACCGTGGCTCACATGCAGTTCATGCACCCAGGCCGACATTTCCGGTGTCAGCGCACGCGCGCAGACCCGGTCGGCAAGCTCTATGACCGTGGCGTTGGCGTCTCTTTTGCGCGCCGCCGCCGCAACTTCAAGGCCAATCCAGCCGGCGCCGATGACCAGCACGTTTGCACCGCTTACCAACCGCGCCCTGATACCCTCTGCATCCTCGATGGAGCGCAGCGTGTAGACACCATCGAGATCCGCCCCGTCCACGGGCAGGGGACGTGCACGTCCGCCGGTCGCGATCATCAGCTTGTTCCAGCCGATGGTCTCGCCGTTACCGAGTGAAAGGGTGTGACCATCAGCATCAATCGCGGAGACGGAAACCCCCAGGCGCAGTTCTATGCCGGCGTCCTCCAGCGTACCGGGAGGCCAGAGCAGACAGACGTCCTTTTCGGCATCGCCAAGCAGAACTTCCTTGGACAACGGCGGTCGTTCATGCGGGGCAAAATTTTCGTCACCAATAATGATGACGCGGCCTTCGAACCCTTCATCGCGCAGGGTCTTGGCAGTCCAGCCGCCGGCCTGGCCGGCGCCGATAATGACGAATGTCTGGTCAGTGGTCATAGGTTGGGTCCGGCTCAGCCGTTCGGCAGGCCTACGAGAATGTCGTCGCCCTCGATCTTGATTTCATAGGTCGCAAGATCAACGGTTGCGGGCGGCGTTTCGGCCTTGCCGGTTTTGATGTTGAACTGCGCGCCATGCAGGGGGCATTCAATGCAGTCGCCTTCGATATAGCCGTCTGACATCGATGCATAGGCGTGGCTGCAGATGTCGTCCATGGCGTAATATTCGCCGCCGAGATTGATAATCGAGACTTCCTTGCCTTCGACAATGACCTGTACGGCCTCGTCTTCGTCAAGCTGGCCCATTTTTACAACTGGGTGAAAAGTTACGTCACTCATAATTCATTCCGTTTTCGGTTGTTTGATGTGGGGCGCGAATTCGCGCTAAAGACCGGCCGAGTTTACTCAAGCGTCGAACGCCCCTCAACCGCTATCGGGCATTTCTGTGCGGGAAAAGAGGTCATGAAGCCTTGAAAGGTGATCTTTCATTTCTGCCGCGGCTTCTGCCGCTTCCCGATTTCGCAGCAACTGCATGAAACGCCGGCGGGATTTGATGATATCAGCCGTATCTTCAGCCGTAATAGGGCGGTGGACCGAGCGCAGCAGGTCCATCAGGGTCCGCATCATCAGAACAAGAACCGGATTTCCGGTCGCTTCCGCCAATAGGACATGGAATTCCATATTCAGCGCGGCTTTTGCGTCCATATCCCGGGCCTGGGTGAGTTCCTCGACCTGATCGATGTTCTGGTCCAGAAGATCGAAAGCCGTTATTGTGCCTTTGGCGGCCGCGATTGCCACGATCGCGGTCTCGATAGACAGGCGCGCTTCTGTCACGTCGGCGAGATTGCTTCCGCCGAGATGCATCAGGTCTTCCATTGACTGTGCAACGGCACTGGGGTTGCCGTCCGTGATGAAAGCGCCGCCACGTGCCCCTTTATGCAGTGATATCAACCCGGCGTGTTCGAGGGACCTCAGGGCTTCGCGGAGCGCATTTCGGCTGGTGCCCAGTTGCTGAGCCATCTCCCGTTCAGGCGGAAGTTTGTCGCCCGTGCGGAGTTTGCCGTCTCTAATCTGGTCACGCACCTTGTTGGCGATGATTTCAAACGTGCGTTCGGCGCGCACCGGGGCAAAATCATCCATGGGGTGGGGCCTTCATCGGAGCGTTGGTGTTGACCTGATCCTTCATAATGGTTTAATGGTAGTACCAATAATTATTCTGGGCAAGATTAAAGTCGGATTACCGCGGATTACCGCGGATTGCCGGGAGCTAAGTGCTAACATGATCGTTCGGCAGGAAAGAGATATACTGCGTACGGCAGACCGAAGGGGCGAATAGAATGGCGACGGACATCAAGAACCTTGTGACCTGGCCTGATGATGGAGTCAGCCGGATACCAATCCAAATATATACAGACCCCGACATATATACGGAGGAGCAGCAGCGGATATTTCGCGGCCCGATCTGGAGCTTCGTTGGCATGGCCGATGAGATCGCGAAACCCGGCGATTATCAGACGACCTATATCGGGGACACGCCTGTCATCGTCCTGCGTGACCTTGAAGGGGACGTGCAGGTTATCGTCAACCGGTGCGCACATCGCGGTAATCTTGTCTGCATCGCGAAGGAAGGTCATACGGAAGAACTCACCTGCGTTTATCACAACTGGCGCTATGATCTGCAGGGAAACCTGAAGAGTGTTGCCTTTGGAAAAGGTGTTGGAAAACAAGGTGGTATGCCTGATGACTTCAAGCGTGAAGATAACGGGATGCAGCGCCTCAAGTGCGAAGTATATGCCGGCCTCGTATTCGCGACATTCTCCGAGGAGGTCGCGCCGTTGACCGAATGGCTCGGCGCCGAGATGGTCGAAAACATCGACCGCGTCGTGGGCCGCGGCATGGTGCTGCTCGGCACATACAGCCAGTACATGCCGAATAACTGGAAGCTGTACATGGAGAACGTACGGGATTCATACCACGCCAGTATCCTGCATATGTTCCAGGCGACTTTCCGGATCAACCGGTTGTCCATGAAGGGCGGTATCAAGCTTTCAGACGGCGGTTGGCATCACATCAGTTATTCGATTGCCGAGACGGACAAGGAAGAGTCGGAGTACGATTCAAAGAAGCTCCGAGCGGTGAAGGACGGTTATACGCTGGCAGATCCGAGCCTGGTAAAGGGGTGGCGTGAATTCGACTGCGGGACGACGCTGGCTATACAGTCCACTTACCCGAATTTCGTCGTCCAGCAGATCAGCAATTCCCTGGCACTGCGGCTGTGCCTGCCCAAGGGACCTGAAGAATGCGAGTTGTTATGGTGGGTGTTCGGAACGCCGGAAGATACTGAAGAACAAAGAGAAATAAGGATAAAGCAATCCAACATGATTGGCCCGGGCGGGGTAATCTCGATGGAAGACGGTGTCGTCGGCGGCTGGATCCAGCGGGGCACGAAACGCGACCAGGACAAGTCGACCATCGTCCAGATGGGCGGCCGGGATATTGCGCCCAGCGCTGAGGGGCGCGCGACGGAGGTGTCCATTCGCGGCTTCTGGCAGGGTTACCGCGATTGCATGGGAGTCTGATCATGGATGGATCAATCAGCGTATCCGGCGATGCGCGGCAGCTGATCACCGACCTTATCATTGACTACGCACACGCGATCGATGACGACCGGCTCGAATCCTGGGCGGATTTTTTCACCGATGATTGCAGCTACCGGATCATCAACCGCGAAAACCATGACAAGGGCCGGGTTGTCGGCATCATGGATTGTTCGAGCAAGGGCATGCTGCAGGACCGAATCCTGGCGCTGCGCGAAGCAAACGTGTTCGAACCGCATACCTATCGTCATATCGTATCGGGCACCCGGATTGTCGGGCAGGACGGCGATGTGTTCAGCGTTGAAACATCGTTTCTCGTTGTCAGAATCATGCAGGAAGGCGATATGGCCATATTCTGCACCGGTAAATACATCGATGAAGTCGCAGTGACGGGCGGTACGGCCCGGTTCCGCAGTCGCCTCGTGGTCTGCGATTCCAACCGCATCGATACGCTTATTGTCATTCCCATCTAGGACACCCCTTTGACCGCAAAACCCCGTATTGCCATCGCCATCGGCGATCCTGCCGGCATTGGCCCGGAAATAGCGCTCAAGGCGGCGTTGAACAGAGGTGTGAGGGAGTTCTGTGAGCCGATAATCGTAGGTGATACAGAGGTTCTCGCACGTTATGCGCATACGCTGCGTAAAACCCCGCCGGAGAACATCGTTGATCTCGGCGCGATGAACGTGAATTTCCTGACACCGGGCGAGAGCGATGCTGCCTGCGGGCGCGCGATCCTCGAATACGCTGGTCGCGCGATTGATATGGCGACGTCCGGAGAGGTCGACGCGGTGGTTGCCTGTCCGCAGACGCAGTCATCGATCAAATCGGCGGGGATCGAGTTCGACGGCTATCCGTCCTACGTGGCAAAGCGCACCGGGACCGACCCGGATGATGTTTTCATGATGCTGGTGTCGGATCGCCTCCGTATCGCGCATGTCACGCTGCATGTCGGCGTTCGCAAGGCGCTGGACATGATCGACCATGAACGTATCGTGCGGACCCTGAAGGCTGCTGACGTCGCGTTGAAACGCATCGGGATAGCGTCACCGCGTATAGCGGTATCAGGTATTGATCCCCATGCGGGAGAGGGCGGGCTGTTCGGCAGCGACGATATCGAGATCGTCGCGCCTGCTATCGCAGAGGCCCGAAATGCCGGAATAGACGCCTCCGGGCCGTTCGGCGCAGATACGATGTATCTGGATGAAAGCTTCGATGCCTATACCGTTATGTTCCATGATCAGGGACATATTCCGGCAAAACTGATCGGTTTTACCGGAACGGCCGCGTTTGCCATCGGGACACCGATCCTGTTTTCATCGGTGGCGCATGGCAGTGCGCTGGATATCGCGGGCAAGGGAAAAGCCGACCCGTCAGCCCTTATATGGACGCTGAAGCAGATTTCCGGGGCTGCCGTCAGCCCCGGTTAGTCAGTTCTACTCGGTGACGGAAAACGCGACCGAGCCCAGTCCCTGAACGCTGTTGCGAACATGGACACCCGGGCGCAGGGCCTCTGCTGCCGTTGCACCGCCCGCCATGACGATCCAGCCTGCCTGAAGGCCTTCGCCTGCTTCTGCGGTGAGACGCGCGGCTGACACGAGCGAGCGGACCGGCTGGCCCAGAATGGCGGCAGATGAGCCGATCTGTACCGGACGGCCGTTGAATTCCATGATCATGCCGAGGTTTTCGAGGTCTGTATCCGGGCGATGCCAGGGGCCGACCACGAAACTGGAGGATGATGCGTTGTCAGCGACCACGTCTTCGAGCGAGAATTTGAAGTTCCGGTAGCGGGAATCGATGATTTCCATCGCCGGCGCCACACCATCCACGGCGGAAAGTGCTTCAGCGGCGGTGCAGGGGTAGCCCAGGGGCCGTTTCAGCAGGAAAGCAATCTCCGGTTCGACCCGGGGGTGGACGTAGTTCTTGAGCGAGATCGTATCGCCATCCTCGACCATCATCTGGTCGGTCAGGCGACCCCAGATCATGTCGTTGAGGCCCATCTGGATCATCTTGGCCCGGCTGGTGAAGCCCATTTTCATGCCGTTACGCTTTTCGCCCCGGTCAAGACGGCGCTGGATCGACGCGGACTGGATCGCGTAGGCGTCGTCGAGCGAGTATTTCGTCTTTTCGGAAAGCTGCGGGATCGACCGCGCCTTGTGCGCCGCATCGTCCACCGTCTTCGCGAGTTTGGCGATATCGACCATCTTTATTCTCCCTTGTCGGCTGCAGCGCCGTCCCGTTCTTTGATCATATCCAGAGCAACATCGACGATCATGTCTTCCTGACCGCCAACCATGCGCCGATTGCCGAGTTCGATAAGAATGTCGCGTGTATCGACGCCGTATGTTTCGGATGCCGTCTCTGCGTGACGCAGGAAGCTCGAATACACACCGGCATAGCCGAGCGACAGTGTTTCACGATCGACGCGAACCGGGCGGTCCTGCAACGGACGCACCAGTTCTTCGGCCGCATCCATCAGGCCGAACAGATCGCAGCCGTGATTAAGCCCCATCCGGTCAGCGACAGCGATGAAGATTTCAAGCGGTGCGTTACCTGCGCCCGCACCCATGCCGGCCAGCGACGCATCAATACGCGTGGCGCCGCCTTCGAGGGCTGTGATCGAGTTCGAAATCCCAAAGGACAGATTATGATGGGCGTGCATGCCGGTCTCGGTTTCAGGCTTCAGCACATCGTTGAACGCCTTGAAGCGCTCGGCGACGTCATCCATCAGCAGCGCACCGCCGGAATCGGTCACGTACACACAATGTGCGCCGTATTCTTCCATCAGTTTTGCCTGTTCGGCGAGCTTCTGGGGCGGGTTCATATGCGCCATCATCAGGAAACCGGCGACATCCATGCCGAGATTGCGGGCATATTCGATGTGCTGTTTCGAGACGTCGGCCTCGGTGCAGTGCGTTGCAACGCGGACCGACCGGGCACCTGCTTCATAGGCTTCGCGCAGGTCTTCTACCGTGCCAATGCCCGGCAGGAGGAGGGTGGCGAGCTTGGAATGTTCCAGGACGCTGGCGGCCGCTTCGATGTAATCGAGGTCGGTTTCTTTCGCGAAACCGTAATTGAACGACATCCCTGCAAGACCGTCGCCGTGCGAGACTTCGATTGCGTCCACTTTTGCATTATCGAGTGCCTTGCAGATGGCCTTGATGTGATCGAGACCATACTGATGGCGGATGGCGTGCATCCCGTCGCGCAGGGTGACATCC
>CAJQLI010000005.1 GCA_905479125.1 uncultured Alphaproteobacteria bacterium
CTTCCAGTGGGGCGATGACGAAGCGGTGGCAAAAGCCTTTGCCGACGCCGCGCATACAACAAAGGTCGAGCTGACCAACACCAAGATCGTCGTCGCCGCGATGGAACCCCGCGCAACCGTCGCCGAATACGACGCTGCGACCGAACGCTACACACTGCATGTCGGCACACAGGGTGTGTCCGGTTATCGCAGCGGGACCGCCAACATGCTCGGCACCACGCCCGACAAGGTGCGCATTATCTCAAAGGAAGTCGGCGGCTCGTTCGGCATGAAGGGCTCCGCGTTCAATGAAGCCATCGTTGTGATGCATGCGGCGAAAAAACTTGGCCGCCCCGTCAAATGGACCGGCGACCGATCGGAAAGCTTCCTGTCGGATCACCACGGTCGCGCGATGACGTTCGAGCTGGCACTTGCACTCGATGCAGACGGTAACTTCCTGGCCCTCCGCGTCGACGGCGTCGGCGACATGGGCGCCTACCTCACCGCGATGGGCCCCTGGCCCGCGACCATGGTGACAAGCCGCAACATCATCAGCCTCTATAAAACACCGGCGATTTCCTATAACGCCAAATGCGTGTTCACGAACACCGTGCCGACCGGTCCGTATCGCGGTGCCGGACGGCCCGAATCCAAGTTCTTCCTCGAACGCCTCATCGACAAGGCCGCCGAGGAAATGGGCATCGATCGTGTCGAAATCCGCCGCCGAAACATGATCAGCCCCGACATGTTCCCGCACGAGACGCCGGTGGACCTGACCTACGATTCAGGCGAATTCGAAATCATCATGGACATGTGCCTGGAGCGTGCCGACTACGCCGGGTATGCCGCACGGAAACAGGCCTCTGAAGCCGCCGGCATGAAACGCGGTATCGGCATCGCGCCGTATCTCGAAACCACGGCCGGTCCCGGCACGGAGCTTGCCGACATCCGGTTCGAGGAAGACGGCTCCGTCACGCTCATCACCGGCAACAAGGATTTCGGCATGGGCCATGCCACGCCCTTTGCCCAGGTCCTGTCGGCCCAGCTCGGCATCCCCTTCGAGGCGATCAACCTTGTCCAGTGGGATTCAGACGAAATGAGCGACGGCGCCGGCGGGTCCGGTGGATCGCGCTCGATGATCGCCGCCAGTGGTGCCATCATAGAATGCGCCGAAACGATCATCGAAAACGGCAAAAAACTTGCCGGTCATGTGCTCGAAGCAGCGATAGAAGATATCGAATTCGTCGATGGCCAGTTCACGATCGCCGGCACCGATCAAAGCGTCGGCATTATGACGATTGCCGAAAAGGCCCGGGAACTCGGTGGTGCAGACGAACTGCCCGAGTCACTGTCGCACAAGGTCAACCACAAGACCGCGCCGATCAGCTTCCCGAATGGCTGCCATGTCGCCGAGGTCGAGGTTGATCCCGACACCGGCGTTATCAGGATCGAACGTTATACGGTGGTCGATGATTTCGGCGTCGTCGTGAACCCGATGATCGTCGAAGGCCAGGTCCATGGCGGCATCGCACAGGGCATTGGCCAGGTGATGGGCGAAGACACCATCTATGACGATGACGGCCAGCTGATGACCGGCACGTTTCTGGACTACCAGCTGCCGCGCGCCGACGATATCGCCCATATCAACTTCACCACCCATGCGGTGCCGTGCAAAACCAACCCGCTCGGCGTCAAAGGCTGCGGCGAAGCCGGTAATGGCGGTTCCTACCCCGTGATTTACAACGCAATCATGGATGCCCTGGACGGAAATGGCGGGAAAGAACTCGGTATTCCAGCGACCCCCGCAAAGGTCTGGAAGGCGCTGAACGCAGGATAATGCCCAGACGCGAATGATTCGCCAAAACAGCTTGAATTCCAAAATCACGTGCTAGGCTAACCCCGTCCGATATTAAAAATAATAGACGGGGTACGACAAATGGAACTTCTTGAATCGTTCTTTGGTGTCATCGGCGATCTCACGTGGGGGTGGGCGCTCGTTCCCTTCCTCGTGGTGCTCGGCGTTTTCTTCACAATTATCAGTGGTTTTGTTCAGTTCAAATATTTCATCCGGATGTTCCGGGTGCTGTCGAGCAGAAACCAGTCGGGCGACCCGAATACCATCACCGCTCGCGAAGCTCTTTTACTTTCCGTCGGCGGGCGGGTCGGCGGCGGTAATATCGCAGGCGTCGCTGTCGCCATAACCCTTGGCGGCCCGGGCGCCGTTTTCTGGATGTGGGCCATCGCGATTGTCGGGATGGCAACCAGCCTGATCGAGTGTTCCCTGGCCCAGTTGTTCAAGGAACGTTAACCCGACGGATCGTTTCGCGGCGGCCCTGCCCGCACGATCATTCATGGTCTCGGTGCCGATTATAAGTGGCTCGCAATCCTGTATGCGGTCTGCCTGATTGCCGCCTTCGGTATCGGCTTTCCGGCGTTCCAGGGGAATACGGTTGCCGGTGCGGCCCGGGACAGTATGGGCATTGACCGCCTGATTACCGCGATTGTTCTCGCGGCCGGCACCGCCATCATCGTTTACGGCGGTATCCACCGCATCGCCAAAACAGCGGATGTCATCGTCCCCATCATGGCGATCGGCTATATCGGGCTGGCCCTCATCGTCATCGTGATGAATATCGGCGAGATCCCGGGTGTGATCTACACCATCGTCGCCAATGCCATCGGTATCGAAGAAGCCGTCAGTGGCGGCATGGGCGCTGCCATTGCTCAAGGGTTGAGACGCGGTCTGTTTTCCAATGAAGCAGGGCTCGGATCGGCACCGAACGTGGCGGCGACGGCCGATGTGCGTCATCCGGTAAGCCAGGGCATCACACAGTCGTTTTCGGTCTTCATCGACACGATCATCATCTGCAGTTGCACAGCCTTCGTGATCCTGCTGGGCGATGTGTATGTCGCCGGCGCCGAAGGTATCGACGGCGTTGCTCTGACCCAGCAATCGCTGGTGTCTCATCTCGGCGGATGGGCGCAGTACTTCCTGACGGCGGCTATCCTGCTCTTTGCATTCAGTTCCATCATCTACAACTATTACCTGGGTGAGAACGCGATGACAGTGATGACCAGAAACCCGCTGTCGATTCACGCGCTGCGCATCGGGATCACGGCCATCGTGTTCCTCGGTGCCGTCGCACCGGGGGCAACATCGGTGTTCTTCTTCTCCGATCCGATGATGGGTGTTCTCGCGGTAGTCAATCTGCTCGCCCTGACGATGCTGTTCCCGATCGCGAAACGTCTGCTCAACGACTTCCGCGATCAGCTTAAGGCGGGCGTCGTCCGGCCGGTCTTCGATCCGGACAAGTTCCCCGATCTGAACATCGACCGCACAGCGTGGACCGGTAAAGAAACCGAGAAATAGCGGACAACACGCAACAGAAAACCCGCGGAGCGGAAGCCACCGACAGGCGCCCCCGCTCCGCGGGCTTGAGCTTCGAACCTAAGACCTAAGACGGGCTGTTAACGCAGTCCGTCTTCGCCTTTTGTGTCCTCGTCACGCAGGCCGCCCGAACGCGAATAGATCCGCGGGGCGTTGGACATTGACTGGATCCACACAATTTCATTGGCCCGCGGCGCGTCATTGATCGAACACACCACCGTGTCGAAATGGCTACGCACGTAAGCGGCGTTCGCGTGGGCAATCGGCACATCGATGGTGCAGCCGGGACCGCCGACTTTCTTGGTCGACGGCACGATGGCAGCCGATTTATCCATCAATTCGCGCATGCCGTACCCGCCCGGCTCATGCCATAGCGCTGCATGTTCAAGCTCGCCATTTTCGCCGACGATGGCTGCCTTGCCGTATCCGACAATCGCGTTCGGACCACCCATGACTGCCATCAGGCGCTTGGCCATGGCAATACCCATCGGTTTAAGCTGTTCCATCAGCGGCATGATGTCTTCCACATAGCGGCCCGCATAGGGGTTCTGGGCAACGGCGGCAATATAGCCCTTAAGCTGCGGCGTCTCGGCAGGCGGGCCGAATTCGTGCAGGACCTCTTCGACATGCATCACGAACTTCCGCACCTTCACCAGGTCGCCGAAATCGCCCTCGGGCCGAGTCTCAACAACCATTCTTCCGTCGTCCATTCTGATCTTCCTCTCCTGTTTCGCCGTTCCCGGCGGATGTTATGCCGTTACCGGCAGAGTAATCTGCGCCATCCCCGGCAGAGCACCGGTGGCGCGCATTTCTTTTTTCAATACCAGCACTGCACCTGCGATGAGTCCAGCACCCTCCATTCGTTTCGCTGTCGCGTATCCTGCCGCCAATGCTGCATCCACCGTTGCGTGATCAAGGTCGCCGACACCAACCGTCACCAACAGGTCGCCAAGATCGGACTGGTCGTCCATATCGCGCGCCGGCGCGCGCTCAATGGCCGGATGGTCGACATTCACCGCATTGGCAATCAGCGTCGCCGCCACATCGGCCGCCGCCGCGTTCTTTGCCAGAACGGTGACGGCATCGGCTACCCCGAAAGACAGGCTCCTGCCCCGCCACCCACTGGTCGCCACACCACGTACCGGTTCCTCGAACGTCAGCTCGGCCGTGCCGTCGATTGTCGGGCGGAACAGTTCGCCGACGATGCCCAGGCGGAGCGTTTCTCCGGGTGTCAGATGGACGGCAATATCACCGGAATTATTGATATAGGCTTTGTTCAGATCGCGTCCTGCAACAAGTGCATCCATTACCTCGTCCGCGACCGACCCCGCCACAGCCGCCATCGGCGTAACGAAAACATCACGATGTGGCGACACCGCCGCCACCATTCGCTGTGCCGTCGGCCCTGTCGGAATCAGGGGCCTGCCCTCAACGCCAACGGGTTTCCTCAATTGCGGCAGTTCTTCAACCAGTTCGCCCAGTACCGTCCGGAAACGGTCCCGCGCTTGCCGGTACGCCGCGCCGACTTCCTCGCGCTCCCCGAAGGCTTCAATCACCAGGTCTATCGGCCCATGCTGGAGATGCAGTCGACGCCCGTCGGGCAGAAGAGCTACCTGTGGCAAATCCATCGGGCAGTGCTAAACGTCTTCGAGTGCCTGGCGTTCGGCAAGTGGCCACGGATTGTTACCCTGCCATGCCAATGGCTGCACGCCATGAAGTCCGCCTTCCTTCATCACATCGCCAATCGGCTTGATATGATCTTCGTATCCCCCAAGCGCGATGAATTCCTCGCGCGGCATGGAGAACTCGATAGGGGCGACCAGCGCCGGGGTCGGCACATAGCCGAATGAATGGTCCGGCATGCGCAGCACATCGACCATCAGCGTAATGCCTCCGCCCGGCCAGACATAGACCGGCGCACCACCGCAGGTAACGCGGGTCCGCAATTCGCGGACCGAGCGCGTCAACAGAACCGGGTTCACCGTCACACCTGCACGCAGACTGCCACCCGCACCGCCCATGAACAGCACGGTGCTGAGCGCCGGTTCGCAATTCTCGGCGATCCGGTCGACCGATACGGCAAGCTCTGCCGGCATATCGGCAGGAACAGGTTTCAGGTCATCATCCAGAACGTAATAAGCCTGATCCTCGCCCGTGGTGCTGACCATCAGCAGGCGCAAGCCCGGCCATGCTGTTTCGGGATCGATGCTTTCAATGATCGATAGCGGCTCGGTGATATCGGTGCCGCCCCAGCCCGCGCCAGGTTCCGCGACCTGGAAATACCGTCCCGCCGTCGAGCGACGGCCGCGCACGCGGATACCCGCAGGCGGCATATCGAGGAACTTGCCCGACTGATGTTCGCTGAGAACA
>CAJQLI010000006.1 GCA_905479125.1 uncultured Alphaproteobacteria bacterium
CCGAAGCTCTTCGCGCGGAACTTGGGCTGAAAGACGGTGATGCGGTGTTTTTTGTCGCCGGTGTTCCGAAGGATTTTGCATCCTTTGCCGGTCAGGCGCGGACCCAGGTTGGCGAAGCCCTCGAAATGATCGACGAAAACAGCTTCGAATTCTGCTGGATTGTGGATTACCCGATGTATGAACTGGATGACGCGACCGGCAAGATCGAATTCAGCCACAATCCGTTCTCCATGCCGCAGGGTGGAATCGAGGCGCTGGAAACAATGGATCCGTTGGATGTGCTTGCCTACCAGTACGATATTGTCTGCAATGGCGTTGAGCTGTCGAGCGGCGCGATCCGGAACCATCGCCCGGAAATCATGTACAAGGCGTTCGAAATTGCCGGCTATTCGCAGACGGAAGTGGAGACCGAGTTTGCCGGCATGCTGAACGCGCTGAAATACGGCGCACCGCCCCATGGCGGTTCTGCGCCGGGTATCGACCGTATTGTGATGTTGCTGGCGGATGAGCCGAATATCCGGGAGGTTATTCTGTTCCCGATGAACCAGCAGGCGCAGGACCTCATGATGAACGCGCCGATACCGGTCGATGAAGAACGCCTGAAAGAGCTTTCCCTGCGGGTGGCATTGCCGCCGGCGGCGAAGAAAGACAGCTAACGGCGCTGCTCCTGTGGTGCGGCAGGGTTACTCGGCCGCGAAACGTCCGAGCGGGCCTTTCTTCTGGCGTTTGACGTAATACATGGCCATATCCGCCCGGCGGATCAGGTCTTTGGGGGCGTCGTCGGGCCCATAGGGTTCGATCCCGAGGCTGACCTTCACCGGCAGAATCTCGTTCTGGAATTTACAAGGTGTGGATTCGAGCGCCCATTGCAGGGTGCGCGCGCGTTTCGCGCCATCATTCCAATGTGTCTGTGCAACGATCATGGCGAACTCGTCTCCGCCCAGCCGTGCAACAGTATCGATTTCGCGCAACGCGTTTTCCGAAATCGATGCAACATGGCGCAGGACGGCGTCACCCGCGCAATGCCCGTATAGGTCATTGAAGTCCTTGAAGCCGTCGATGTCGCAATAGATCAGCACGCCGGTATGTCCGTAACGCCGGGCGCTGGCGAGCGTTCGTTTGAGCTGTTCCGAAAAACCCCGTCGGTTGAAAAGGCCCGTCAGCTCATCGGTAAAGGAGAGACCCTGAAGGTACTCGATCCGCTCGTTCTGGGTCGCGATTTGCTGTTCCGCCTGAGCGGCATACATCAGCGCGCGCTCCAGAAGAGCGTCTTTGCGCATTTCCGAGCCGGTTTCCTCGTCGGGGATGTTTTCGATCAGGCGCGACGCGATTACCCCGATCATATTCATCAGTTCAGGGTCGTTTGCCGTCAGCGAAGCCGAAACCTGTTCCATAAGGATCATCCGTACACCATATTCAGTCGATGAGAGTATTCGCGGTGCAGGCATGCAAGACCTGTGCCAGCTTGAAACGTTACCGGAACGGCAGTGGAACAGCGCTTTGCATGATCTTTCAGGAATAATCCGAAACTGTCGGGCAATAATTACCCGGCAGATTTTGCCGGGAGCATGGTTTTTTTGTACCGGTGCGGTCCTAATCGTTCTCGTCCCGGGGGCAATGGCTTCGGACCTGGCACCGCATACTGCCCATTACACGATGAAACTTCTGTCTGCGCGAGGCGGGAGTGGTATCGAGGCGGTCACCGGCGATATGGGGATCCGCTGGGAGGGCGCCTGTACGGGCTGGACGATGAGCAACCGGACCGTATTCGACGTGACCTATACCGGCGGCGAAAACGTGTGGGTCACGATGGATGCTTCGACCTGGGAAGCCGCGGCGGGGGATCGCTATACATTTCTTGTGCGTACCCTGTTCAATGACAAGGAGTCAGAGCGTATCGAGGGCAAGGCTCGCCTCGCCGACGGGGGGGCAATAGCGGAATTTACACTGCCTGCAGCGAAGACCATCACGTTGCCTACCGGGACAATGTTCCCGACGACCCATACAAGGATGGTCCTTGATGCTGCCGGTGAAACGCCCCAAATTATTCGTGCGACGGTTTTTGACGGTTTCACCGATGGCGGCGCCCAGTTCGTCAATGCGATCATCGGTAAACGACTGACGGGCCGTCCGTTGGCTAATTCGTCGTTTCCCGAATTACAGAAGGGCCCTTCCTGGAACGTCAGTCTTGCTTTCTTTGACGCGGATAAGGCGGATGCGGAGCCCAACTCGGAAATCAGGCTGAAAATCTTTCGAAATGGGATTGCCGAAGTGATCGAGATGGATTTTGGTGATTTTCGGCTTGTCGCTACCTTGAAGGAACTCCGGACCGGGAAACCACCCGTGTGTAACTAGGGGCTCGTCGTGGCTCATTCCGATCCGGTATCGGGCGTGGCAGGCCGTCAGTGCCTGTGTCGTTCGCGCTGGTTTGTTTCAGGAATGCTCCGGCCATAGCCATGCGGCCCCGCGAACTCCGCTTGAATCGCCATATTCGGGCGCGAG
>CAJQLI010000007.1 GCA_905479125.1 uncultured Alphaproteobacteria bacterium
CGGCGCCGTACTGGTTCCCGGCGCGGAAGCACCGAAGCTTGTGACCGCCGATATGGTGAAAAGCATGAAACGAGGCGCTGTTATCGTCGATGTCGCAATCGATCAGGGCGGTTGCTGTGAGACCAGCCGGCCGACAACCCATGACGACCCGACCTACATCGTCGACGGTGTGGTCCATTACTGTGTGGCCAACATGCCCGGGGCTGTTGCTCGGACATCGACCTTTGCCCTGAACAACGCCACCCTGCCCTTCGCGATTACAATTGCAAATATGGGCGTAAAGGCTGCGCTGGAATCAGACGAAAACCTGATGAACGGACTTAACGTCCACGCGGGTAAGCTGACCTATGAAGCGGTCGCGACAGCACAGGGACGCGAATTCATGCCGCCAACGGAAGCACTGGCAGGCTAAGTCCGACCGGACAAAGTACCTTTTCCAGCGACTTATTCTATTGTCTCTTCCTTGCGGACACTATCCAGCAGCGAGGAACGCATTAGCCATGTCTTTGCCTTGGCCGGGTCCTCGGAATTTTCGCGCAGAACTTTCTGATTGGCCTTGATGACCTCAGGATCCTTTTCCTCGATCCGCTTCTTGTTCTCGATGGTCACACTCTGCAGGAATTCCGTCGCAAGCTGGTGACGCTGGCGGTGATAACGCTCGAAAACGTCATCTTCGGCCCGGCCGAACCACACGTCACCGATCTTCTTGGTAATATTCATACAATCGTGAATACCGGTGTTCAGCCCCAGCCCGCCAAGCGGATTGTTGAGATGGGCGGCGTCGCCCGCCAGGAATATCCGGCCAATCGCAAACCGGTCGGCAACCCGCTGGTTCACGGTGTACAGATTCCGGTGAAGAATATCGTTGTGGTCCATATCCGGGCGCAAACCGCTGATGCGCTGCGTTACACCGGCATCGGAAAGCAGGTCCGCATCGAGCTCTCCCTCGCTGGTCGGAAATAGCGTCCGCCAGATTCCCTGGTCTTCATCGCCCATAACCTTGAAGACCGCGCACCATTCCGTCGGATCAAGAACATAGTTCCGGTAAATGTACGCATCGTTGGCGGCAAAATCGTGCATCGAGGTCAGCACCAGGAAACGCTCGCCCCAGGTAAAGCCGGACATGAAAACACCAAGACCGATGCGGATCGTCGACCGGCCGCCATCACAGGCAATCAGATAGCGCCCCTCGATTTTCTCGAGCTCGCCGTCGGCATTCTCGGTCACTACGGTGACGCCGTCATAATCCTGAGAAAAAGCCGTCACGCTGTTACCAAGACGGACATCGGCGATATCGTATTCCTCCAGCGCCGCCAGCCCGTCCCGAACGAGTTTCCACTGCTCATACTGAACGGCAAGCGGGAACTTTGTTTCGTCAGCGATATGCGCCATGTCGAACACGGCAACGATTTCCTGCGATTTACGGTCGCGAAACTGAAAGGCCGGGGCATGAAGGCCGCGCTGAAGGATACCTTCGGCCAGGCCGAGCGTATCCAGCATCTCGAGCGTCGACGGGTGAAGTGTCGCTGCGCGCGGGTCCTTGGGTGGTTCCTCGAACGATTCAATCACGGTCACCGGAATACCCTGTTGCACTAGGGCTAGCGCCGTTACGGCTCCGACCGGTCCGCCACCGCAGATAATTACGCGTTCGTTCTGTTTCATTCAAAAGCCCTGTTACTAAATTCTCAAATTATTAGGCCGGGTCAACCGAACCTAGTCGGCCCGCAAGCTACGAAGGACCATACGGTTATACATCGCTATCAGATCGGGTACGGGTATTGAACTCCCGGGCTTGTACCAGCGTGCGACCCAGTTGCAGAGGCCCAGGATACCAAGATGGGCCAGTCGCGGATCAAGCGTGGCATCGAAAGCCCCTTTGTCCTGTCCTTCGCTGATAATCGCCACCCAGAGCGTTTCGTATTCATCCCAGATCGGCTGCATTTCAGCCAGGACGTCTTCATTCTCGGCGAAATAGTCATCACGCAACGTTATTTTCGATTCCGCAAAGCGATTCTCGAACCGCATCAGATGGTTCTCCACCGTCTGGCAGATTTTCTCTTCCGGCGAGGCGTCGCTTTCCAGTATCTCCCGCACCCGGTCCCGGAGTTGAAGACCGAGCGGCTTGATAATGGTGATCAGGATCTGGGTCCGGTTGGGGAAATAATAATACACCCCTTCCCGCTTGATCCCGACGGCACGCGCAATATCGTCCAGCGAGGTATTCGCGTAGCCCTGCCGATGGAAAAGATCCTGGGCCGCACGCAAAATCTCCTCGCGCCGGTTTTCACGGCGTTCCTCGACGGCGGTGCTTGATCTGGCATTTTGCGGTTTAGCCAATGCGTTTCCCTTCAGGGCGCATTTTTTACGCTTGTGTAAAGATTCGCAAGGGCTTCGTAGGCTTTATCCACCGAAAGCCCCGTCATCAGCGATTTTTGGCTGAGATGATCGAAATGCCGCGACAAAACAAGCTCCTTGAACCCCTCATCGGTGCGCACTGACGCACAATGCGCGCCCCAGGGCCCGTAACGGGTCTCCGGCGACGGGCCGAACAACCCGAGCGTCGGTGTGCCGGTCGCCGCCGCAATATGCATCAACCCGGAATCATTCCCGACATAGAGTGTCGACCGCCCGATGCAGGCGGCCGCAACCGGCAAAGACTGCCCAATCAGATCAATTCTTCGCCCTTCCGGCAGCGCATCGAACACTGGTTGTGCCATAGCCCGCTCCGATCCTGCTCCCAGAACTGCGACCGTCGCCCCCTCCA
>CAJQLI010000008.1 GCA_905479125.1 uncultured Alphaproteobacteria bacterium
CTTGCTCGCTCGCCTTGCACGCCTGTCCGGCGTTTCTGTATCCGATACGGTTCCTAAAGGTGCAGTGCAGGTCGTTGTCGATGAAGCGACTGCGGCTTTGCCGATCGGCGAGTTTATTGACGTCGCTCAGGAGGTCGCTCGGCTCGAAAAAGAAATCGGCAAGGTCGACGGTGAAATCGGCAAGATCGAAAAGAAGCTGGCAAACGAGAGCTTCATCGCGAAGGCCCCACCTGCCGTGGTCGAAGAGCAGCGCGCACGCGCAGATGATTACCAACAGTCCAGGGCGAAGCTCAACGAGGCGCTGGACAGGTTGTCGACCCTCTGATCATGGAATGACCGGTTGCAGTGGAAGGAAAACGGTTTGACGCAATATCTGTTGGCGCCATTCCGTTTTCTTATCGACTGGCTGGTTCGCTTTATCGAGGATGACGGCCTCGCGTCTGCGGGCTATCTCGCGTATCTCGGGCTCATGTCGCTGCTGCCGTTTCTCGTCTTTGTTTTCACGCTTCTCGGTCTAATCGGCCGGGCGGATGAAGGGGCAGGGATCGTCGATATGATGTTCCGTTTCATGCCGACCGAGGTGGCGCTCACATTGCAGGAGCCGGTGGTACAGGTGGTGGGAACGGCATCCGGGGGCGTGTTGACGCTCAGCCTGGTCGTTGTGCTCTGGATTGCGGCGTCCGGCGTCGAGGGTATCAGGACGGCGTTGAACCGGGCGTATCGGGCACGGGAAACACGCGGGTACTGGCGGCGGCGGGCAAACAGTTCGGTGCTTGTGATTTTCTTCTCCGGTTTCATCATCATCGCGATTGGTTGCATGGTGATCGGGCCGTTACTTTGGCAACAGGCCGAAGGGTATCTCGATTTCGGTATTTCCCTCGGCCCAAGCCAGTTTCCGGAAATCATCAGGTTCGGCGCAGGCGGGGGCGCATTGTTTATTGCGACGGCAGCGCTCTATCACTCATTGCCGAACCGCCAACCATCCTGGATCGGGGTTATTCCGGGCGCTGCTGCCGTGTTCGTGATGGTGGCCGGGGCCACCAGCCTTTATTCGGTCTATCTGGAACATTTTGCACAATACGCGGCGATCTACGGCAGTCTCGGCGGTATTATCTCCACCCTGATTTTCTTTTATCTGCTGGGGGCGATATTCGTGCTTGGCGCCGAACTGAACGGGATGTTGTCCGAGATTTACGATGAAAGAAAAGAAGGAAAACAGGAATGACGGGCGGTAAACCAGTTCGTCTTGGGACATCCGAGACGGATGGGACATTCTGGTCCCAGGGCACGACGATTGCGTCGTTGGTAGAACGCGATACGGGAACCGACGTTACTGTTCTCGATGCAGGGCAGGCGAGTATCGAGAATGCGCGGCGTCTGGATGAGGGGCTGATTGATCTCGGCTTCATGGCATCGAACTGGATAGGCCGCGCTTATCGGGGGGACGCGCCATTTGAGCATGAAATCGCAATGCGGAACGTGGCACCGGCGAATTCCGGGGCGATGTTCTTTATCGTCCGTGCCGACAGCCCGTTGCGTGTCGTCAGGGACATGATCGGGAAACGCGTTGCGATCGGTCCGGCAGGCAGTGGGATGGTGCAGCATATTCACACGATCTTCGGGGTTCTCGGCATATCGTTCGATGATTTCACGCCGGTTTATCTGTCTTTCGAGGATGGCGGGAAGGCATTGGAGGCGGGCGACGTCGATGCGCAATGGCAATGTCCGTATCCCAATCAGGTCATGGCCGATATCGCAGCACGGATGGACGTCCGTATGCTCGACTATGCCATCGACGATCTAGCAGCTGTTCTGGCGCAGGTGGATTTTTACCGGCCGGCAAAAGTACCCGCAGGTTTTTTCCGCGGCGTGCGTGACCAGACCGATCAGCTTGCCGTCGTGAACATCATCTCGGCCCATGAAAATACTGATACGGAAACGGTCAGGGTTTTTGTCGAGACGATCCTCGAAAACCTCGATGAAATGGCCGAAATGAATGCGTTGTTCGCAGGGCTTGCTGATCTGTTTGAACCGTTACGAACGGAGGGAGCCTCCGCATTGGAATTCGGTGGTGCGCCGTTACATCCGGGTGCTCTGGCGGCCTATAAAAAAGCGGGGTATTTATCCTGACAGATTCCCTAGGCATGACGCGGTCACGCGACTATTGTCGCGCCAAATCAGAATTTATCGATAGGAGCTAATCATGGCCAAAGCAACCGGCACGGCGAAACGCCCTGCCAAGAAGCGCGCGACCAAAGCGAAGAGCCGCTTCAACAAGAATAAGCTGCCGAGCCGCCATACGACGGTTGGTCCCGAACGGGCGCCGCATCGCAGTTATCTTTATGCGATGGGCCTGACCGAAAAAGAAATCAACCAGCCGATCGTCGGCGTCGCAACCTGCTGGAACGAGGCTGCACCGTGCAATATCTCTCTGTCGCGCCAGGCGCAGGCAGCGAAGGCGGGCGTAAAAGCCGGTGGCGGTACGCCGCGTGAATTCACCACCATCACGGTGACTGACGGGATCGCCATGGGGCATGAAGGGATGAAGTCTTCCCTGGTGTCGCGTGAAATCATTGCTGATTCCGTGGAACTGACGATGCGCGGTCATTGCTATGATGCGCTTGTCGGGCTTGCGGGCTGCGATAAATCTCTGCCGGGCATGATGATGTCGATGGTGCGCCTCAACGTGCCGTCTGTGTTCGTTTACGGCGGGACAATTCTGCCGGGCAAGTTCCAGGGCAGGGACGTGACCGTGGTGGACGTATTCGAAGGTGTCGGCCAATACGCTGCCGGGAATATGAGCGCGAGTGAACTGCAGGAACTCGAAGAGGTCGCGTGCCCTTGTGAAGGGTCATGCGGCGGCCAGTTCACGGCGAATACGATGGCCTGTGTCGCTGAAGCCATGGGGCTGGCACTGCCGACGTCGTCGGGTGCGCCGGCTGCCTATAAATCGCGTGATGCGATGGTCAAGGCATCGGGCGTTGCGGTAATGGACCTGCTGGCGAAGAACATTCGCCCGCGTGATATCGTGACGCGGAAATCGCTTGAAAATGCGGCCGTTGTTGTTGCTGCAACGGGTGGCTCGACCAATGCGGGCCTTCATCTGCCCGCCATCGCCCATGAAGCGGGGATCAAGTTCACGCTCGACGATGTGGTGCGGATCTTCAAGAAAACGCCGTACCTCGCCGACCTGATGCCCGGCGGTAAATACACCGCGACGGATATGTTCCGTGCCGGCGGTGTGCCCGTGGTGATCAAGGAGCTGCTTGATAACGGCCTGCTGCACGGCGATTGCATGACGGTGACCGGCAAGACGCTCAAGCAGAACCACGCCAAGATCAAGTTTCCTGAAAAACAGAAGGTTTTCTATCGGGTGAAAGACGCGCTGACGCCGACCGGCGGTGTTGTCGGTCTTAAGGGCTCGCTCGCCCCTGAAGGCGCCATCGTGAAGGTCGCCGGGATGGAGAAGCTGACCTTCACAGGTCCGGCGCGGGTCTTTGATTGCGAGGAAGAAGCGTTCGAGGCCGTCATCAAGAACAAGATCAAGGAAGGCGACGTGATCGTCATTCGCTACGAAGGCCCGAAAGGAGGCCCGGGCATGCGCGAAATGCTGTCGACAACCTCGGCGCTCTATGGCCGTGGCCTTGGCGAGAAAGTTGCCCTGATCACGGATGGCCGGTTCTCCGGCGGTACGCGCGGTTTCTGCATCGGTCATGTCGGTCCGGAAGCTGCCGTCGGCGGCCCGATCGGCCTGCTGAAGGATGGCGATATGATTTCCATCGATGCGAAGAAGGGCAAGTTGAACGTTGACCTGACCAAGGCCGAACTCGCCCGCCGCCTCAAGAAATGGAAGCCGCGCAAGCATGATTACCAGTCCGGTGCGCTGTGGCGTTACGCCCAGACGGTCGGCAATGCGCGTGACGGCGCAGTCGTGCATCCGGGCGGGAAAGCGGAGACGCACACTTACGCCGATATCTGACCTGTCCTGTCAGATAGACCTGTTTTAATCGCGACGGCTTTATCTCGATCAAAGCGGGCAATGGTCCTTTCTAAGACAGTCTCCTCTCTGACCTGACAGGAACTGGAGAGGCATTGTGCACGTGAGTGGGGCTGCGCCGAACGGGCGGTCGCTGATACATACCGTCGGCGAGGTCCGCGCACTCCTGCGCGAGCGTCTGTGGCTGCAGGTGCTTATCGCGATGGCGCTTGGCATTGGTACGGGGCTTCTTCTGGCGCCGTCCGCGGGCTGGTTGAGCGCAGAGACGAGCAACGTGTTGTCCAGCTGGCTTGCGCTGCCGGGACAGGCATTTCTCGCATCCATAAAATTCGTCGTTGTGCCGCTGGTGCTGGCGTCGGTGATCCGCGGTATTGCTGGCGGTGAAAACCCTGAACTTGTCGGTAAACTGGGCGTAAGAACGGTTGTCTTTTTTGTTGCGACAACGATCATTGCTGTGCTCATCGGGCTTGGCTGCGCTTTCCTGATCGAGCCGGGGGCGTTTATCGATCGTTCACAGATCGGCCCGATGCTCAGCGCCCCCGTTGCAGCCCCTGCGAACCCGGCGAATCCGGCGGCATCCCTGGTCGCCATTCCGGGCCAGATTGTCGGACTTCTGCCGACCAATCTTCTGGCGGCTCTCGCAGAGGGCCAGATGCTCCATATCGTTGTCGGCTCGGCCATTCTGGGTATCGCCATTCTCTCTCTGCCGCGGATGCAATCGCAACCGATCCTCGATCTTCTGGGCGGGCTTCAGGCGATCTGCATGGTGATCGTGAAATGGGTGCTGCGTTTCGCTCCGATCGCGGTATTCGGCCTTATGGCGGATATCTCGGCCCGGGTCGGGCTGAGGGCTATTGTGGGCATGGGGGCCTATGTTGGAACAGTGGTCGCGGGTCTGCTTATTCTGTTCGCGGTTTACCTGCTGATTATCCTAATCGTTGCCCGGCGCTCACCCGTCGTTTTTCTAAGACAAACACGCGAGGCACTATTGCTGGCGTTCTCGACGTCGAGTTCAGCCGCCGTCATGCCGCTTTCCCTGCAGATCGCAGAAAACCACCTGAACGTGCCGAGTGCCGTCTCGCGGTTCGTTATACCGTTGGGGACGACGATAAATATGGGCGGCACCGCGCTTTACCAGGCGGTGGCCGCTATTTTTCTTGCCCAGGTATTCGGAATTGAGATCGGCACGATGGGAATTGTCCTGGTCGTCATGATGGCTGTCGGTGCGGCGATCGGGTCTCCCGGTACGCCGGGTGTCGGCATTGTTATTCTGGCAAGTATTCTGGAATCCGTCGGTATCCCGTCGTCGGGAATTGTTCTTATCCTTGGTGTCGACCGGCTACTTGATATGAGTCGAACCGTGGTGAACGTTGCCGGCGATCTGGTCGCCTGCGTGGTGATTGGTGCAAGCTTCGAAGCGTTGGCGAAGCCTGTTCCCGACAAGACATGAGCCACTTTGCATCCTGCGGATGTTGCCTGTCCGGGGGGATGGCCGCGTCCAGCACAGGGTCTTTAGCGGTTCCGGATATAGATAACCGCTTGTCGGAGTCCCCACATAACGAACCCGATGGAGCCAAAGGCGAGTACCGGGCCGATCAGGACTTCAAAGTCCCGAATCTGCCCGTTCACATATTGTACGGTCGCCCAAACCAGACCAAACGCTAGGCCGATCGTCACGAAGCGGATAATTTCCCGAACCTTAGGGCTCATTCGATTTCGCACCAGACAGGGGTGTGATCGGATGCCTTTTCCTTGCCGCGCGGGCCGCGGTCGATATCGCAGTCCTTCAGGCGGTCCGTCGCCTGGGGCGACAGCAGCAGATGATCGA
>CAJQLI010000009.1 GCA_905479125.1 uncultured Alphaproteobacteria bacterium
GCATGGTGGTCGGCATCGTCGCTAGCGGACAGAGCCTGTCCGGCATCGTCTGGCCGCCGATCTTCGGCGTGGCGATTACCGAGATCGGCTGGCGCAACGGCTTTATCGGTTTCGGCATCATCGCGGCCTGCATCATGTTACCACTCTGCATGGTGTTCGCGCGCAAACCGCCCGCACTTGAAACCCTCAATGCCGCGGAAGACCTCGACGGCACCGACAGCCAGGGAAACGCCCGGCGCGGCGCGCGCAAAAGCGACACATCGCTCAGCATGTTCCAGCTCCAGATGGTGTTATGTGCTGCGATCATCGGCTGCTGTATCTCGATGTCGCTGCCACTGGCACATCTGGTCGCCCATGCCACCGACAAGGGCCTGCCATTGACCGATGCGGTAACCGTATTGTCCGTCACCCTTATGGCAGCCTTCGTAAGCCGCGTACTCCTCGTCGGGTTCCTGTCTGACCGGTTCGGCGGGCTCTGGGCGCTGTTCGCCTTTTCCGCGTTGCAGGCAGCGATGGTCGGACTGTTGACCGCATCGGACAGTGTCGCCGTTCTCTATATCGTCGGCATCGGCTTCGGTCTCGGCTATGGCGGGATATTCCCGGTCTATGCCGTGATCGTGCGCGAATACATGCCGCCGCAGGAAGCCGGTCGACGGACGGGTATCGTGTTCCTGTTCGGTGCGCTCGCCATGGGCTTCGGCAGCTGGATGGGCGGCGCGCTGTTCGATTCTACCGGCAGCTACACGACACCCTTCCTGCTCGGCGTGGCGGCAAACTGCGTAAACCTCGTGATCGTCGGCATGCTGCTAACCAGGACGAAAAAGAGCGAGCCGCCGGAACCGGTCGGCGCAGCGGCATAGGTCGCTCCACTGCATACACTTTCGCCCCCCGGCCATCCCGGGCTCGTCCCGGGGTTCAGGCTTTTTGCTAAACCACTGGACCCCGGAATAAATCCGGGGTGACAAGACGGACTGGTTGCCAGCGGGGGGTCGTCCGTCGCAAACTCCGCCTCTACCACACGGGAGCTCACCATCATGGACATCAGACTGGACGGGCGCGCGGCGCTGATCACCGGGGGCAGTGAAGGCCTCGGCAAAGGCATGGCACTCCGTTTCGCGGAATCCGGGGCCGATATCGCCATCCTCGCACGGCGGCCTGACGCGCTGAATGCCGCAAAGGCGGAAATAGAGGCCGTGAGCAAAGGCAAGGTCATCACCCTGCCCTGCGACCTGCTCGATGGCGCTGCCACCAAGGCGGCGTTTGCAGAAGCAAATGCGGCACTCGGCAAGATCGATATCCTCGTCAATAACGCAGGCACATCGAGGGCCAAGGCGTTCGACACCGTGACCGACGAGGAATGGGAAGAAGATCTCGAACTGAAGTTGATGGCGGCAATCCGGCTCTGCCGTGCCGCCCTACCCGGCATGAAGGAACGTAAATGGGGCCGGATCATCAACGTGCTGAACATCGGCGCGAAAGCCCCGCGCGCCGGCAGCGCACCGACTGCTGTCTCACGTGCCGCCGGGCTCGCGCTGACCAAGGTACTGGCAGGCGACGGCGCACCGCATAACGTGCTGGTCAACGCGCTGATGGTCGGGCTGATCAAGTCCGGCCAGTGGGAAACCGCCTACGCCAATTCGGGCAGCAATGACAGCTACGAAGTTTTCACCCAGAACATGGCCGATGGCCGCAACATCCCGCTCGGCCGCATCGGCGAAACGGATGAATTCGCCAATATCGCCTGCTTCCTCGCCTCCGATCAGGCGGGCTACATCACCGGCACGTCGATCAATGTCGATGGCGGTGCCTGTCCGGTGGTGTGACTCCTGACCATTCCGGCATTTATCACCGCTGACCGGCTGGCGAAATCAATCGCGCTGGCAACGCTCGCCACGTTGATGCTCCGCTACGACGTGTTCGTTTTTCTGATCGATTACATCGAGCACCCGGTCCATACATGGACGCTGCTTTTCGCCTATCTCGCCTATGGCGGGTTCGGGCTTGCCGCCGCCATCGGTCTTTGGTTTCGCAAAACCTGGGGAAACTGGACCTACTATCTCCACGTCCTCAGCGGGACGATCAATTTCTCATACGCGGTGATCCCCTTCACCCCGGGATTCGAGAACGATTATCTTTACCTCGGCTGGATCGTTGGCGGGAACATAGCCGCCTGCCTGGCCGTTATGTGGACCGGACAGACGCACTCCCGCATGAAAGCCCGCTCGGCGTAACTACCCCAGAACCGGATCCAGCCGGTCCATGGCCGCTGACACCGTTGCCGTATCAGCGGCAAAGCACAGGCGCATCCAGCCTTCACCGTCTTCGCTGAAAGCGCGGCCCGGGGCCAGACCGACGCCGACATCGTCGATCAGCTTCTGGGCGAAGGCGACCGAATCCGTCATGCCGTCGACGGCAAAGAACGCATAGAACGCACCTTCAGGGCGCGACAGGGTCACGCGCTTCATCGCGCCAAGACGCTGAACGACAATATCGCGGTTACGGCGGTAACGTTCGACGGTCTCCGTCACGAAATCCTCGCCGTCGCGGATGGCGACGACACCCGCGTACTGAACGAATGTCGTCGGGTTCGCGATATTGTATTCAACGAGCTTCTCGAACGCCTCGCCGCAATCGACAGGATGGGTAATCCAGCCGAGCCGCCAGCCGGTCATCGACCAGGATTTCGAGAACGAGTTTATGACGATCAGCCGGTCATCCGCCTTCGCTATATCAAGGAAGGACGGCGCACGGCCGAGCGGCAGATCGGTCTCGTAGGCAAAGCGGATATAAACCTCGTCGGCGATCAGCCAGATGCCCCGGCGTCGGCATTCATCCAACAGGGCCTGCTGGTCGGCGCGCGGCATGACCCAGCCGGTCGGGTTGCCCGGCGAATTGACGAAAATCGCACGGGTCCGATCGTCGCAGGCGTCGAACAACTCGTCCATGTCGAGCTGCCAGCGCCCGTCATCGCCGAGCCGCAGGGATACCTGGCGCGCTTCCGCATCCATGATACGGACGGTTTCCTTGCAGTTCGGCCAGATCGGCCCGACCGCGACCATATTGTCCCCCGCCGACATCAATGCTTCGGACACCATCATGATGGCGTTCATGCCGGAGCCCGATATGGTGATCCGGTCGATGCCGATATCAGACCCATGCAGCGCGCTGGCATAGGTCGAAATCGTCTGGCGCAGCAACGGCACGCCACGGTTCTGGGCATAGAACACATGGTTGTCATCAAGCGCTGCCGTCGCCGCATCCTTGATGAATTGAGGTGTCGGCACATCGGGTTCGCCGAACCACAGCTTCAGCAGCCCCTCGCGGTGCATGTTGGGCTCCGCGACGTGCCGGATCAGTGATCCCGGTAGTTCCTCGATAGACTGTCGCAATCCGTTCTCGGCGCGCCGTGCGTCCATGTTTGTTCTTTCCTGCATAACGTTTCAGTCTGTCCCGATGTTTCATGTGAAACACCGATGATTCCATAAAAAATATCAACAGCATGGCGATATTCCCGCCTTGATAGCACCGCAGCGGATATCCGCGCACGCATTCTCTTTCGCTGTAAGCTCATTATAATGCGGCCCTTAAACTTCCCCGGCAATCATCAATAAGGAGGCAGTGCGGGCATGACGATTCACGACTATGAAGGCGACGCAAAACGGGTTTACGAGGTACTCGACAAAGGCGGGATCAGCGTCATCCCGAGCCATGTCGGCTATGTCATCGTCGCGTGCGACCCGGACGCGATCTGGCGTATCTTCGAGGCCAAGAACCGCAAGCCTGAAAAGCTGAATGCCGTCTGCGGCTGCACAGAAATGCACATGGCGATGCATGACCTCCCGGACGACCGCCGCGCCATCGTATCGGCCATCACCGAAGAATGGGACCTGCCCATGGGCACCGCGGCCAAGGTTCACATGGACCATCCCGCGATCGCCAACCTGCCGGAAGACACGCTAAACCAGACGACGCATGATGGCACGCTGGCCATGCTGCTCAATGCCGGGCCCCTGATGGACAATATCGCCCGGCTCGCCTTCGCCGATAACCGCATGGCCATCGGCTCATCCGCCAATGTTTCACTGCAGGGTGTGAAATTCCGCGCGACCGAAATCGAGCAGCAGATTCTCGATGCCGCCGATATTACAATCGATTATGGGCTGATGCGCTGGAACCGCTACAACCATTCATCGACCATGATCAATGTCAGCGACATGGAGGTCATCCGCTACGGATCCTGCTTCGACCTGATTGACGACATTCTGCAGACCCATTTCGATATTGTGCTGCCGCCCAATCCGTATGAAGCAACCTGAACAGGGACAAGTCCGACTATGAAAGCGCTCGTGCATGACGACTATTGCGGCATCGACGGGATGCGCCTCGATACCCTGCCCGACCCAACCCCGGGACCGGACGACGTCCTGATCGAGGTCCACGCCGCAGGTATCAACCCGATCGACTGGAAGGTCCGCGCCGGCCATATGCGGGCACGGTTCGACCTCGCCTTCCCGGACGTGCCGGGCCGTGATGTGTCGGGGGTTGTAATGGCAACGGGGGAAAATGTTACCGGCCTGAAAAACGGCGATGCCGTTTTCGGCGTGTGTCCACCAAACCGGTGGGGCAGCCATGCCGAACTGGTTACCGCCGAGGCCGCCATACTGGCAATCAAACCATCGGGCATAAGCCATCTGGAAGCCGCCTCAATAGCGCTGGTCGGTTGCACCGCACTCTCCGCGCTGGAGAAAACCGCCACCATCAATGCCGGCATGCGAGTGCTGATCCACGCCGGTGCGGGTGGCGTCGGCGCGTTCGCAATCCAGTACTGCAAGTCACGCGGCGCCACCGTCTATGCAACGTGCTCGGCGCGAAATACCGACTACGTGCGTGGCCTCGGGGCAGATGAAGTCATCGATTATACGAAGGGCGATTTCGCCGTGGGGCTCAGCGAGTTTGATGTCGTTTACGACACCATGGGAGGTGATACCCACGTCCGGTCCCGCGCGATCCTGAAATCCGGCGGCATGCTGGTCTGTCTGAACGCCGCTCCGGTACCGGACGACGCCCCCGTTCGCGACGACATATCAGTAGAGACGCCCCTGGTTACCTATCTGCGCGCAGACGGCGAACGCATCGCCGGACTGATCGCCGATCGCGCCGTAGAACCGAGCATCGGCGAGGTGTTTTCGTTCTCTGATGCGATCGATGCCTACCGGCTCAGCGAGACCGGACACGCCCGCGGGAAAATCGTACTGCAGCTGAAATAGGATTGGCACAACACAATATGAACACAGCCTGAACAATCAGGACAAAGATAAATAGACTTGCTCCCCTCGCCTGCTATGAGTGTGCCCACTCAGGGTCGTCTGTGAATATATTCACGTTCATCTAAATGGGTAGGGTTTTCTGTTGATCTTTTGTCGATTCCGCTTGCTGTTCACCACCTCTTTTTTCCTTCTGTTCTCGCTTATTGCAACCACATCCAACATCGCAGCCGCAGCGGCCCTGCCAGGCGATGCCGCCGCCACGCTGAACACTATGCAGCGCGACGGGCTACCGGTCGTGTCCGGTCTTGCCGGCGATCTTCAAAACAAGTTCACCAAAATCGGGAAAGACTACTACGCAACAAAGCAGATCACTGTCCGGGGCCTGAAAGGCATTTTCGCGCTCTATAAGCCGACACCCGGAGGCAAATACGTCTTTGCCGCGGTTCTCGGAAAAACCTCCCTCGCCGCACTGAAGATCAATACCGGCCCGTTGGACCAGATCGGCATGCAGTCAATCGTCGTTGTCTATGCACCAGAGAAACTCGGAGCGGTCAATGTTGCCAGCTGGCCCGGCAAGCTCGGCGGCGCGCTGAAAGCACTGACGCCGTCGACCACGAACACCCGTCTTACAGTCAACAAATCGCTTAACGTATTCCTCCGTCTCGCCGGTGGTGCATCGGGTGAATTTCCTGCCCTGCTGAAGAAGGTCGGACTAAAGCTCGAGAACCTGACGGCAACTGTCCGCATCGGCAAAGAGCGGCGCAAATCCACCCCAAGCGTCGAGATCATGCATTGGGACGCCTGGAAAGACCCCTTCGCCTTCCGGGGGGCATCCTTCCGGGATGTGACCATCCTCCTGAAACAGGATGCGAAGAAGAACAGAACCGTCCAGGCCTGGGGTGATTTCACGCTTAAAAAGAACACCTATTTCCTGTGGGGCGGCGTTACAGCCGGGAGGACCAAAAAGGGCCGTGCCTTCGGTATGGGCGCCCGGTCTCTGTCGATGAAGGCTGTGCTGGATTTTGCCGACGCACTTCCCGAATTCAACAAATACAATTTCGGCACGAAGGTCGCCGGGGCCCTTCCTTTCAGTCTGAATGACATCAAGATCAGCAATCCGACCCACAGGGCTTACACACCCGGAATCTTCCCGGTGCCAAACACCTTCACCGTGTTCTACGCAGAACCCGGTATCGAGGTCGCGAATACCCGCAAAAAGGGCCCGATCTTCGCCGCCAACGGCACCGCGCGGATACTCGGCTGGAACGCTTCCTCCTATAACGCCAATATCGACCCACGCGCCGGCAAGCTGAAAATCCGGGGCCGGGTAAGCTCACCGACGCTCGACCCGATTCCGATGTCGGACACAGTTTATCTATTGGATGTCGATGTCAAAAAACCCAAAGCGGCCCGGCTCGCCTTCACCGGGAAATACACCCTTGGCGACCTGACACTCGCCGGGGCGGAATTCAGGATTGCCAAATCCGGCATGCGCCTGACGGTGAACCAGGGCTGCGTGCCGCCGATGCTCAAGGCGACCATCAACGCGAAATTCTCAAAAAACATCCCGGCGCCAAAAATCGGCCCGTCAGGGTGCGCCGAAAAGGTTGCGCAAGAAATCGGCAAGGCAGCGAAATCTGCGGGTCACGCGATCAAGAATGTCGCCGAAGACGTCGGGGGTGCGATCGCTGGTATCGCGCGATCAGCCAAGAAAGAAAAGAAGCGGAAAACCAACGAGGATATTCCTCTCTTCCGTACAGCCGCACGGCACAAATTGCTGACGAATGTACACAAAGACATGGTCGCGAACGGGGTCCACAAAGTGAACCTCACTTCAATCGTCTACCGGGATTTCAAGATCCCATACGGAATGGGACGCGCCCTGCCGACGGTATGGGCCGACCGGAATACCATCCTCAGGCTGCTGTCTCAGACAGAGTGTCAGGCCGATGGCCGGATTTCAGCCCTGCTCAAGAGACAAAAGGCATTTTCCAGTCCCTCGTTCAAGACGGGTCCGCTGAAAAGCTTCGCTAATGCATCATCCAAAAGTACCAAGGCCGAGCTGAAATTTTACAAGCCGTTTCAGCCAAACATCAAAAAGGTCGGGAAAATTCTGAAAGACAACAAGAAACCCAAGGTCAAAATGGTCAGCGGTATCCCTCAGCTCACATTCGACAAAGATTATCTGTACCTCAAAACATGCGAAAACGCCTGACCGCAAAGAGCGGCCGCCGGCCTTGTTCGGAAGATAACGTTGTGCAGAAAACCGCTTCGTCCCAGTCCGACAGATTGGCACGAAGCGGCCTGCAGTCTCCTCTGTTCTTCCCGGCATTAATCCGCTAAGAGATTTTCCGTTATAGCGCCCGAATGTCTCGGGCCCCGGTCGCAGCCTACCCGGAGAAAACAAGGATTGTCGAAATGAAGACCATTGTCGTGTGTTCCGGCGGGCTCGATTCTGTCTCCCTGGCGCACAAGATCGCGAACGAGGCCGAACTCCTGCGGCTCGTCACGTTCAACTACGGACAGCGTCACGAAAAGGAAATCGGGTTTGCCCGCGCCTGCGCAGACCGACTGGGCGTCCCGTGTGACGTCGTCGATATCCGACCGATCGGCGCGCTGCTGACCGGCTCCGCCCTGACCGACGACGTCGAAGTCCCGGACGGGCATTATGCCGAGGACAGCATGAAGCTGACCATCGTCCCCAACCGCAATGCCATCATGCTCGCCGTTGCCTTCGGCGTTGCGGCCGCAGAAAAGGCCGATGCGGTCGCTACCGCAGTGCATGGCGGCGATCATTTCATCTACCCCGACTGTCGCCCGGCCTTCATTGATGCCTTCGAGGCGATGCAGAAACAGGCGCTCGACGGCTATGCGGATATCCGGCTTTACACGCCTTTCGTTACCATCCCGAAATCCGGCATCGTGACCGAGGGCGCAAGGTACGGCACGCCGTTCGAGGAAACCTGGTCGTGTTATAAGGGCGGAGAAACCCATTGCGGGCGGTGCGGCACCTGCGTTGAAAGGCGCGAAGCCTTCGACATTACCGACATCGACGACCCCACGGTATATGCCGACCCGGATTTCTGGATTTCGGCGGTGTCAAAAGCCGGAACGGATGAGATCACGTAAACGATGCGGGCGGGCGTAAAGGTTAGTCCGCTTTGATTATCGCCGCCTGGGGCACATCGGGATCGGTGTACTGCGCCCAGCTGCTGCGCAGAAAATCCATACTGACCGGATCGAGGTCTTCACGCGGCAACGGTTCGGGGTCCCAGTTATTGTAACGGTCCTCGCCCCGCATCAGCGTAGCCGTTCGACGGCCGATGATCGATTTTGCGTGGGTCGGCATATAGAAAAACGCTATACCGACGCGACGGCGCGGTGACGGATTGGGCGAGGATGCATGCCAGGTGCGTTCGTGATGCATTGAAAACTGCCCGACCGATACCGGCATATAAACCGACTTGTCGTCTTCTACATCGCGGATTGTCTGGCCACGCCCGAGCATATTCTTCGGATCATACGTTTCATCATGATCCGCATCCGCGGCAAGGTGAGAACCCGGCATGACGCGCATGCAGCCGTTTTCCATATCGGCATCCGTCAGTCCCAGCCAGCAGGTGACCTCTTCCTGCGGATCGAGGCCGTAATAGGCTGCGTCCTGATGCCACGATACGAATCGTTCATCATGCGCTTTCTTCGAAAACATCGAGGCACCGAACAAAAGGATGTCCGGGCCGATGACGGATTCGACAGCATCCAGAATTTTCTCGTTCCGAGCGAGGTCAACGATCCAGGGTGCCGCAAGGTGGGCTTTGATCTTTAGCTGCTTCTGCGCCTCGCCCCCGAGCGGCGCGTCATAGCTATCGAGTCGTTCGACATATTCGGCGGCTTCCTCGGCGCTGATGGCATCAAACGGATAGGCAAATCCATGGGTGCGAAAATGCTCGACTTGTTCTTCAGAGAGGCTTCCAGTCACAGTCAGGGCTCCTTTGGTCGTGATCCGACACCGGTCCTTGCGGCCGGTTCGTGCCATCTCTCGGGTTACCCGGATGCAGGCAAAACCTGCATCGACCTGTCATCTCACCCCCGATGAATGGCCGCGTATACCGA
>CAJQLI010000010.1 GCA_905479125.1 uncultured Alphaproteobacteria bacterium
TTTACGCAGATCGCCAGACCGATACCCGTGCCTTCGTATAGCTCCCGCCTGTGGAGACGCTGAAAACCCCGAAAATTTTATCCCGGTGCTCTGGCATTACTCCAATACCGTTATCTGCGACCAAAATCGTGGCGCCGGCATCGTCTTCCCGACAATTGATCTCTATCTTTAGCGGCGCATCGGATCTGAACTTGATCGCATTGCTCAGTAAATTCTGGAACAATCTGAACAGTTCGGTTCGAAACCCAGCGACGACCGGTAGCCCGCCAACAGTGATGGTCGCCCCGGATTCTGCAATTCTTTCAGACAGCACATTCAACACATCCCCGACAACCCCGCTCAGATCCACATGCTCCTCCGTTTCTCCCCCGCGCCCCACCCTTGAATACAGCAACAGGTCGTCAATCAATGCCTGCATCCTCTTGGCGCCATCTGTCGCGTAGAAAATGAATTTCTGACCGTTTTCGTCCAACTTGTCGGCATAGCGGTCGGCGATGAGTCCACAATAACTGGACACCATACGCAGCGGCTCTTTCAGGTCATGCGACGCAACATACGCAAACTGCGCCAGGTCGTTATTCGACCTTACCAGTTCTCTGGTCGCCCGCTGGATCTCCTGGTCGGCCAGTTTTCTGTCTGTTATGTCAGCGAACACGGTCATGTAGAATATTTTTCCGGACACATCTACGGGCATGGCCTGCGCTCGGACCCAGAATGATGTGCCATCAAGCCTTAATAATTCGAGTTCTGTAGATTCAACTCTGTTCCCTTCCGACATCATTTGGCGGCGTTGGGACATTCTGTCGCGATGGGACTCTTCGACGAGCGATATCCAGTCGCGCCCCAGAATGTCGGCTTCCGTCTCGGCGCCATAAAGCCTGAGCCCGGCCGGGTTGATCTGCGTGATGTTTCCCTTTTCAGTCAAAAGAACGCCCTGTGGGAAAAACTCGATCAGCGAGCGGTATTTTTCTTCACTGTCCTTGATCGCCTGCGCCGCCCGCCTGACCAAGGAGACATCTTCCAAAACAACAATTGCGTAGATATGCCCGTCGATGTTCACCTGCTCCGTGCGAATAAGCGACGGAAACGATACCCCATCGAGCCTCACTGTCTCCACTTCCCAGACCGGCAGGTCCCGCCCTTCCTTAACAAGTTCCCAGCGCCGCGTAGCGCCATCAACATCTTCCGGCCTGAGGAACTCAAGTCGACTTCGGCCGATAAGTTCCTGAGGGGACGCTGCCCCCAACAGACGCGATGCGGCAAGGTTGGCCTGATCGACCTTTCGATCCTTGAATATCAGAATACCGACGGGAGCCATCTCCGTCAGTTTCGCGTAAGTCCGTTCACTTCGCTTGAGCGCGGCCTCAGCCGCCTTTCGCTCGACAATCTCGGCCGCAAGCTCACGGGTGCGGTTTTCGACATTCCACTCAATCATGGTGTTTCGCATACGGCTCGAAACAAGGAGCCCGTAAACAAGCAGTGAGCCCGCCAGACCGGCAACTAGAAACATGTACTCAGCCGCTCGTTCGATCGGACTGGAAAAATTTTCCGACGGCCGAACAACAACGGTCCAGGTGCGCATTGGCAGGGTCAATTGGGCCGTATGAACGAACGCGCCGTCTATCCTCACCGGACGCCCCTGTGAGCTGCCGACATGGGGACCCTGAGTATCGAAAACCGGTGTCAAAGAACCAACATCACCCTCGGCATCAAATATCGTTACCCGTGTTCTCGCGGGGATCGCGGCGTCAAGCGCGCCGGCGAGGATAGACGAAACATTATAGACCCCGACCACGAAACCTTGGATCAGTCGCCGTCTGTCTTCTACAGTTTCAGGTGACCGGCCATTGAAATACACGGGGCGGAAGATCAGGAACCCGAATTCATTTTCCAGGCTTTGCACCAGCTTGACCGGGCCCGAAGAAAGGGCTCTCCCGGTATCCCGTGCCTGGTTCAGCGCGTCACGGCGGATTGGGTCCGACCCGACATCATAACCCAGCGCCTTACGATTTTTCCCGTATGGCTCAATATACAGGACCGCTACATAGTCGGACCGCGCAGTCAGCGATTCAGGTTTTCCGTCAGGACCGCTCTGGAAAAAATCGAAGTTGTCGAGGCCATCCAGTCGCGCCAACCGTTTGACGTCATCCAGTTGTCCGGGTTTGATCAGAGGATTCCAGGACAAAGCCTGTACGCCGCTCGCACGAGACAGCATTTGTTCGCTGAATACACCGAACTCTCTGCGCGAAACGCTCTCGGACGCATCGAACAAACCACCGAGGGCATAGACGGTTTCTATATTACGGTCGAGATTCTGCTGCAGCGTCGAGACCTGGCGGACCGCAAGCAGATTGAAACTTGATATCTGGTCGTGCCGGATAACCCCGTCTAACAGACGAAAACCAGCAAGTGTCATAACAACACTCAGTGCCAATACCGCTAGTGGGACAAACCCTAATGCCGCCCGGCGTCTCACACCCCATACATCACCATCGGGAACGACGACCTTCATGCGATGTTAAAACCTCTGCGGCGAATGATCCGTTGCAACCCAAGCAGCAGCTTGCACCACGAAGATAATACAAATTTACCAATTAACTAAACGTATCTTCTTTTCGTCATCAGTGACCTTGTCGCCGATATACGATTTATGATTACCGCACCCCAAGGGCCGGAAGCCATTCGCCCGGCACTTTGCCCTCATCTACGCCACGCCCGAGATAATACTTCCAAAGCTTCTCGACATGCGCTGTGCGATTGAACCGTTCCATAAACGATGTCATTTCGTCGCGTGACAATCCTCTGACTGTTCCGAGCGCCGCCGCATGAAACAGTGTTTTCGCATTTTCCTCGAAGTGCACTGAATCCACGAGAAGCGCGGGCACGCTTTCCGCGGTTACGACGACACCATGGGCACGAATAAGCGCCGCATGATGAGGTCCGAGTGTTGCTGATAGCGACTTTCCCGACGAGACCGAATTGATGTGCCCCGGGTCAGGATGAACCGGAATTCCATCCATCCACCGTGCTGCATGGTTTTTTACCGGGATCAGCGGGCGGTCCTCCACCAACGTGAACATTGTTGCCGTTTCAGGATGAAAGTGGCCTATGGAATTCACGTCGGGCCGCGCCCGCATGATCTCTGTATGGATAAAAATTTCGCGGGGCGGCTTCTTGTTTGCCGCACCATCCAGAACGGTGCCGTCGAAATCGCAGACCAGCAGGTCCTCCGGTTCCAGCGCCGCACGGGAAATCATCAAATGACTGAATGAGCAGGCCCGCTCCGTCCGGCAGACGCGCGCTGACATGCCCCGAATAGTCGATCAGCCCGTCCATGTTCATGATCCGCGTGCAGGCGGCGATTTCCGCGCGCAATGTCTCATGACCGGCGTTATGTCCCTTCATCTTTTCCTCGCGACAATGTGGAAGATATGCCAATGTTTCTGAACACCGCGAGGCGTGACGGAATCGTCCTCTTCTTCTTCGAGAAGCTCAACGTCGAAAGGTTCCAGAAGTTCGACCACCTGCCCATGCGACAGACAGGTCATGCCCGGCCGTTCCGCCCAGTCGTCCCGATCACCATAGAGCTGGCCCGAAAAGCGACCGCCGGAGCGAAGCGCGCTAACTATTTTGCGCCAGACACCCGGAAACGCCACCGCCGGGCAAAGCGGGAGCGAAAACCCGGCATTGATGAGGTCACTTTGCGGCAAAGCCATTTCCTCATATCGGGATACCAGCGTTTCAATCTCGCACCCATCCGGCAGATCGGAGCGCGTACGAAGCTTGTCGATTGCGTCGGGCTCGGCATCAACAGCAAGCACCGGCCAGCCACGTCGTAATATCTCGATCGTATCGCGGCCCGAACCGCAGCCCAGATCTACCGCCAACCCACCGGACGGCATTCCTTCGACGGCGAAAGCATCAAGCGCCTTTAAAAGTGTTGGACGCGGCGGTCGCTCACCGGTCTTTTCATAATAGGACGACCAACTGGCCGGCGCTTCTGCATCAGATGAAATTCTGTCCGCCATCCACAATCATTCCCTGACCAGTGATATAAGCCGCTTCGTCCGAGCACAGGAACATCATTGCCTTCGCAAGGTCGTGAATGGTCCCCTGCCGGGGAAGCGCCTGGGTTGACGTCATCTTCTCGAACATCTCACGCGGCACTGACGGACGCTCGACCTCCGTCTGCATCACTCCCGGCCAGAAGGTATTTACCGTGATCCCGTATTTACCGCACTCGCGCGCCATTGACCGGGTCATACCGATCATCGCGGCCTTGGTCGTGATGTAGTGCAGGTAGTTGGGGCGTCCCATCATCATCGTACCGGACGAGACGTTTATGATCCGTCCCCATTTAGCCTCGATCATCGGCTTTACGGCCGCCCGCGAACACAGGAAGGCGCCATTCACATTCACGTCCACTGCGCGCTTCCATTCGTCGACCGGCAGTTCCCAGAACGGTGCCATCGTGATCTGCGAAAAAATAGCGGCGTTATTGATCAGAGTATCAACGCGTCCGAATGCCGACATGGCCGCGTCGACCATCGCAATCGCAGACGCCTCATCTGCGACATCTACCTGCACGGCAAGGGCTTTGCCTCCCTTGGCCTCGACCTCGCGCTTAACATTTTCCGCATTGTCGCCGTTTATATCTGCGATCACCGGGACCGCACCCTGTGCGGAAAAGTAGTGCGCGTATCCCCGCCCAATCGCCTGACCGGCGCCGGTGATGATCACAACGCGGCCTTTCAGACTGTCATAGCTGGCATTCTTGTCGACGTTCATTTCAGAGTAATCGATGTAGCCGATTTCCGTATCGGTCATGGGTCTCTCCCTTTTTTAATACACGGGTATAGTTGGGCATGGCGCACCGTCGGACGCAAGAGGGTCATTCTGCCTGGATACGCTCTACGGCTGCCAACAGCTCATCAAGATCCGGGTCTTCTATACCTTGCTTTTTCATCTCACTGACCGTGTCCGCGACATAGTCATAACAAGCACCGTATTTACCGGACGCCGCTGCGACATACCCCGCCTTTTCCGCCAGAGACAGACCGCCCGCATATTGAAAATGATCCGGCAACACCACGAATGTCAGCGCGGCAACATCCGCACCATCGATGGATACGGAGACCCATTCGGCGGAATAACTCCCCGTCCACATTTCGCGTTCCCATAGTGGCATCAAGTCAGCCGCCGTCGTCATCTGTGGCAGCGTGAAAACGATCCCCTCGCACAGGGTTCCGGGTATTTCTTCCAGCCCAAAGCCCAGCCCCGGGCAATCGGGTGTCCCTCGCGCAAACACCGACCAGATCGACAGGTCTCGATGGTAGCCATGCAGTTTGCTTTTACGCCGTTCAATAACGTCAAAGCAGGGATTCCACATCAGGGACCCGTACCCGAACACGCGCAGCGCCGAACGATCCGGCGCACGTTCTAGGGTTTCCCGAAGCGATTTGGCACGTTCGGAATCCGAAAGCGGTTTGACCAGTTCCGTGGGGGGTGGTTTAGCCATTTACCGCCTGCCGTTTGTTGACGAGCGCAACCCCCGACAGGACACAGGCCGTCCCTGCCCACATCCACCAGGTCGGTGCTTCACCAACGAATGCTATTCCTGACAGCACGCCTGTCAGCGTCACAACATAGTTCAACTGCGACGCATAGGTCGGTCCCGAGAGCCGGATCATTTCAAATAGCGCAAAGAACGCAAACCCGGAGATGACGGCATGTCCGAACACTGCGAGGTCCGGCGCACTCGGCGGATAAGACGGCACATGAAACGCACCGGTCAACAGACTCACCGGCAACATGACAATCGCACCGAACCAGACCATCCCGGTGGTCAGGGACAATGAATTCCCGGTGTTCGGACGCAGCCTTTCGATCAGGATATTCGCCAGCGAATACGTCAAAGGCGCGAGCAGGCCGAAAAGCAGCCATGGAATCATCGAGGGGTCGGGAAGGCTTTCACGGGGTGCCACAAAAAAGACGACACCGACAAACCCAAGGCTGAGCCCCCCTGCCCGCAAAGCCGCAAAATGCTCCAAGCGCAACATCAGGCTGATCGCGTAGGTGAAAATGGGGGTCAGGCCTAGAACAACCGCGAGAGCACCGGCAGGGACATACTTTACGGTCGTGTACCAAACGACATTGGCACAGACGATACGCAGCCCCCCGATGATTACGTAGTACCGCAGGTGTTGCTTTGTGCCCCCGGGATATGTCCCGCGCAGAACGCATATTCCGGTCAGTATCAGCGCTGCGATAATCGCAACCCAGAAAACGTAACCAAGCGGGTGCACACCTCCGGTCGTCGCGATCTTCGCAATCGCGACAGCGGCACCCCAGCCGATCCCGCAATAGAACAACAGCCCCAGCGATATGAGCCTGGACCGGTCCATCAGGATACCCGGCGTTTCCTCAGATCACCTCTTTGTCGCGCAGCGCTGCAAGATCATCATCAGACAGGCTCAGTTTTTCGCGCAGCACTTCCTCGGTATGCTGCCCGAGCAGCGGCGGCGCATGCCGGTAAGTCACAGGTGTGTCGCTGAACTTCATCGGGCTGGCGATCAGAGCCGCGCCACCGTCTCCGGTCAGCGGGTGCGGAACGTTGACCACCATTTCACGCGCCTTCACATGAGGGTCATCGAATACCTGTTGAAGATTATTGATCGGACCACAGCCAATCTTGTTTTCTTCCAGTCCCGACAGCCAATCCTCGGAAGACCGCTGGGCAAATATATCCGCCAATAGCGGCACCAGTGCATCCCGGTTACCAACACGCGACGCATTCGTGGCGAAGTCGGGGTTTTCCGCAAGGTGCGTGCAATCGGCCATCTCGCAGAACCGTGCGAACTGCGTATCATTGCCGATGGCGACGATGATATAGCCGTCGGACGTCTGAAACGGCTGGTAAGGAACAATATTCGGATGCGCGTTACCGAGCCGCCCCAGCATGTCGCCATGTATGTAATTCATGCCGGCATTCGCGAGCATCGCGACCGTCGTGTCCATCATACCGATATCGATATACTGGCCCTGCCCGGTAACCGCCGCATGGCGGAGTGCCGCGTTGACCGAAACACTGGCATACATGCCGGCCATGATATCGGCGATGGGCACGCCTACCTTCTGGGGCTTCCCTTCGGGCTCACCCGTGATCGACATAAGCCCACCCATACCCTGGACCAGAAAATCGTATCCCGGCCGCGGGGCGTAGGGACCGGTCTGACCGAATCCGGTAACCGAGCAATAGACAAGCTTCGGATTGCCATCCTTCAGGTCGTCATAGGCAAGTTTGTATCGCGCAAGATTGCCCGTCTTGAAATTCTCGACAAGCGCGTCCGCATCCATCGCCATCCGGCGAACAAGTTCCGCCCCTTCCGGCTTCGATATATCAAGACCAACCGACCGCTTGTTGCGATTGGCTCCCATGTAATAGGAACTTTCAGTCGTCTCGTTGCCCGCATCGTCTTTAACAAACGGCGGCGCAAATTTACGCGTATCATCGCCAGCGCCCGGCCGCTCAATCTTGATCACGTCGGCACCAAGGTCACCCAGCATCTGCGTGCAGGTGGGGCCCGCAAGAACGCGGGTCAGATCGACAACGGTAACGCCCGACAACGGGCCGATAGATTCTGGCATGCTGATATCTCCCTCTTGCGATCTGGTTTAAGCCATCAGGGCAGCCGGGAAAAGGGCGTAGACGGCTCATCCGACGCGATTCCCTTTCCTCCGTCGCGATGAAGGTATAAAGGGGACATTCACATGTCCGTTATCCATGACATTCTGGCAAGCGCGCCGGGGGTTACCGAATGGTCCTTCCTCGCCCTGTGCCTTCTTAGCTTCTTCACCTCTGCCGTCTCGGCCGCGTTCGGGCTCGGCGGAGGTGCAGCGCTTGTCGCGGTGATGGCATCGACAATGCCGCCGCTTGCAATCATTCCGGTGCATGCGGTCGTCCAGGTCGGGTCGAATTTTTTCCGGGCGACAATGATGTGGCGCAATATCCTGTTTCGCTGGATGCCGACATTCGTGATCGGCACGCTGATCGGCGCGGCGGTCGGCGGACAGATCGTCTTCGCCCTTCCGAAATACCTGCTTCAGGGAATCATCGGAATATTCGTCCTGTATGCCGTCTGGGGACCGAAGATGAAGGCAATGGAGCCTTCCAGAATCCGATTTGCCGTCGTTGGTGCCGTGGCCTCGTTTGCGACGATGTTCGCCGGTGCGACCGGCCCGTTGATCGCACCTTTTATCAAAGCATCCACCACCGACCGGATGATGACGGTCGCAACGCATGCGGCCTTCATGTCATGGCAGCACGGCGTGAAGATCCTCGCCTTCGGTTTCCTCGGGTTTGCGTTCGGGCCATACGTTCCGCTTATGGGGCTGATGATCCTGTTTGGGGTTATCGGCACGTGGTCGGGAAAATTCATCCTGAACTGGATGGCGGAGAGTGTCTTCCGGCGCGGTTTTAATCTGGTCCTGACCGTGCTTGCGCTGCGTCTGCTTTTTGAAGCCGGAACCGAGGTTATCGGATGATCGAATTTCTCTCTATCACACCGGAAATCGACGGCTGGATGTTCATCTTCTTTACGGTCCTTGCCTGCTTTACCGCCGCCTTCGGCGTGGTCGCGGGGCTCGGCGGCGGCGTCTTGTTGATCGGCTTCATGGCGACCGTCTTCCCGCCG
>CAJQLI010000011.1 GCA_905479125.1 uncultured Alphaproteobacteria bacterium
GCCGTGACCAACCTTCGATGGCACGGCGGCGGGCGACCAGTTCCTCGTAACTTGTGGTCAGCTGCCAGCAACGGTTGACGCGCTCGCCCGAGGTCGGGGATTCGAAGGTCATCCAGTCGATATTATCGGGATGCGCCTGGAAATCGTACAAAGAAGCTGCCGCACCAACCGCATTGCGATAGGCCGGATGTGTCGTCACATCGTCGACCAGCTTGCCGTTCAGATAAACGCAACGCCCGTCCTGAAGTGATTTAAGATGTTGAGCACCTGTCTTGGCCATGACGATTTCTCCTGTTTTCCCGCGGACAAAATAGTATACTAAGTATAGTATTTTGAATCATTGATCCGCGTCAACCGTTTTGGCGCCAGCCGGGAGAGGCTTTTTGAACGGCCAGGACATAGATATAGAAACTGTGCCAGAGAGCACCGAAACTGTTAAAAATCAGCCAACCTGGCGACCGGTAGTGCCGTTAACTATCGCCAGCGAAGAGCTGCTGGTGGATGGCGGCGACCAATTGTTTCGCAAAATGGTCCACGCGTTTTTTGCCTTCAATGCCCGACACGAAACCATCCGCGACGGACATGCGCGGCGTATCGGACTGGCCGGCACGGAATACACGATACTGATATCCATCGCCCATCTCAGCCAGGAGGCGCCGGTCAACGTAAAGACGGTCGCCGAGCACCTCCACGTCACCACGGGCTTCATCACCAACACCACGCGCAAGCTGCAATCCCGGGGCCTGGTCCGCAAAACCCGGGACACGACCGACAAGCGCAAAACCAATCTGACGGTCACACCCAAGGCCATCGCCCTGCTCGACGAGCTCGCGCCTTATCAGCGACCGGTAAATGACGCTGAATTCGGATCGCTGAGCCGCGCAGAATTCCTGCAGCTCAGTGAAACCATCCAGAGGCTGGTGACTTCCAGCGAACAGGCCGCCCGTCTGCAACAGGACCTGGAAAACACGCAGGACGAAAACGAATAGCCCGGAACCTGCAACCCGACATGCGCACCCGGCGGGCAGCAGCCGCCCATTCGTGATACGTCACCCTGCCATATAATCGGAGTATGGTCGCCGCATGTCCGACGCGCCTCATACTCCTCCCCCAGACAAACCATCATCGCCGTCGACGCGCGCGCGATTCGGCGCGCTGTCACCGACCGTCCAGGCAACGATACTGTCAATCGTCGCCATGATCGTTTTCAGCGTCGTGCCACCATCTGTCCGCGCGTTATCGGACACCATGGATGCCACCCAGATCGTGTTTATCCGGGCGGTGTTCGGGGTGATTGCAATCGGGGCCTATTTGAACTGGTCGGGCCTGTACCAGCTGAAATCGCGCCAGTACCGCATACATTTCATCCGTTCCACGTTCAATTTCGTCGGCATGGTGATGTGGTTCTGGGCGCTTGGAGTGGTCGAACTGGCGAAAGGTATCGCCATTCATTTTACGATGCCGCTGTTCATTACCCTGTTTGCCATCATGTTTCTGGGCGAACGGGTCGGGCCACGGCGGCTTGGCGCCATGCTGGTCGGGTTTGTCGGTATCATGATTATTCTACGCCCCGGCATGATCGAGATCGGCCTCCCCGAACTCGCGATCCTCGGCTCCGCCGCGCTCTATGGCGGCGCCGTGATTCTCCTCAAAATCGTCGTGCGGGAAGAAACACCGCTTGGTGTGACGTTTTATACAAACCTGTTCATGGGGGTCTGGTGCCTGGTACCGACATATCTGTACTGGGCGCCGATCAGCCTGGACGACGCCCTTCCCATCCTCGGCCTCGGCGTGTGCGGGCTTTTTGCTCCGTTCCTCGTTGCGATCGCCCTCAAAAAGGCCGATGCCAGCCTGATCGCCGCTTTCGATTTTCTCCGGTTACCGTTTACCGCCGTCTTCGGATTCGCATTATTCGGCGAAGTCCCGGACGAATTCGTCTGGATCGGGGCCGCCGTTATATTTGCCAGCACCTATTACATCGCCCGCCGGGAAACCAAACGGGCGGGCGAAACGAAATCCACTGGCGACACGTCCAAATAAATCGCCGCAGACCAGACAAACCCGGTACCCTGACCGCATGAAAAATCCCGGCGCAGCGATGCGCAACCCTCTCTCGTCGCCCACCGTTCTGAAGGGCGTGCTGATCGCCATCTTTTCGATGTTCCTGTTTTCGTCGGCGCATACCTCGGTGCGGATATTGTCCGACACGATGTCGACATTCGAGATCGTGTTCTGGCGTATGGCCGTCAGCATGGCGATGCTGTTGCCCTGGTATGCATGGAAAGGCCTCCATCTGCTGAGGACGCAGCGGCCGGGAATGCATGCCTTGCGGGCCGTAGTCAATTTCAGCGGCATGATCCTGTGGTTCTATGCAATCAGCATCGTGCCACTCGGAAAGGCGGTTGCGATTCACTTTACGCTGCCGCTTTTCCTGCTGCTGTTTGCGGTGATTTTTCTGGGCGAACGGATCGGACCCCGTCGCATAGCCGCAACTGCCGTCGGGTTCGCCGGCGCCATGATCGTCATGCGCCCCGGCGTCATCGAGATCGGCTGGCCGGAACTCATGATTCTCGCCTCGGCAGCGCTCTATGGCGGGACGGTGGTTTTTCTAAAATTCATGGTCAAAACCGAAACACCACTGGCGCTGACGTTCTATACCAACGCCTTCATCTTCCTGTTCTGCCTGCCGCCGGCGATCTGGTTCTGGGTCGGCCCGTCAGTGGACGACATTGTACCCATCCTGATTCTCGGCGTGATGGGTACCTTTGCGCCATTTCTGTACACAACGGCGCTCCGCATGGCGGATGCCAGCCTTATCGGACCGACCGACTTCCTGCGCCTGCCGATCTCAGCCGGATTCGCCTTCGTCCTGTTCGGCGAGGTACCGGTTATCTGGGTGTGGGTAGGCGGCGGGGTGATTTTCCTCAGCACCTGGTACATCACGGCCCGTGAAAACCGGCTTGAACGTGAGCGCCGGGCCGCTGCCGAGGACTCTTCCGACGCATGAACGACACATCGAACACCAACGGTGTCGGGGCATGGTTTGGCGGCCGTTCATCGAACCTGCGGGGCTTCATCTGGATTACCCTGTCGACCTTCGCCTTCATGTCGATGGTGATGATCGTCCGCCATATTTCAGACCGCTACAACACGGGTGAGCTGGCATTCTGGCGCGCGTTCCTCGGGCTTGCCCTGCTGACGCCAATTTTTATTCGCAGCGGCAGCGCATTGTTCCGTACGGAGCAGTTCCGATTTCATCTGTTGCGCAACGTGATGCATTTCGTCGGCGTCGCCGGCTGGTTCTACGCTATTTCGCGGATGAACCTGTCGACCGGCATGGCGCTGCAATTCACGGTGCCGCTGTTCACCATCCTGCTTGCGATTGTCTTCCTCCGTGAAAAAGTCGACCCCGCGCGATGGGTCGCGACCATCATCGGGTTTGCCGGTGTGATGGTTATCCTCCGCCCCGGGATTGAACCGGTCACAATGGCGGCAATGGCAGCCCTCGTATCCGCGCTCGGATATGGCGCCGCCAATATCGCGACCAAGGTGCTGATGCGAAACTGCACCAGCGATACCATAGTGTTCTATATGAACATAATGCACCTGCCGATGGCACTTGGCGCGGCCTGGGCCCTGGGCGGCATCAGCGTTCCCGCCGCCGCGGACATTCCCTGGCTGGTCGGCCTTGCCGCTTCAGCGACACTCGCCCACTGGCTTCTCGCAAAGGCGCTCGGCGAAGCGGATGCCAGCCTGATCATTATTGTCGACTTCACCAAGCTGCCGTGGATCACCCTGGGCGCGTTCGTGTTTTTTGGCGAAGCCCCTGCATTATGGGCGTGGGCCGGCGGGGCGGTTATTTTCGCGTCGACCTTATACATCGTACGCCGCGCAGCGCGCGCTGCACGTCCAGCCCCAAAAGCCTGAGCCGGACCGCAGGCACCGCCGGAACCGACGCACTTAATCGATATAGTCCGCCAGGTTAATCCGGTCCCAGATGTCTTTCGGCGGGCGGATACGCTCTTCAAACGGCAAGGTCGCCGGGCGTGTCGCATCAATCACCATCTTGGTATTCATCGGCCCGTGCTGGGTGCGAATCTCGCCATAGGATGACGGGTTCAGATGCGATCCCATGGCGCCGGGAATGATGACAAGGTCCTGATCGGCTTCAAACGTGGTGGCAATGGCCCACAGAATACGCTGCTCATCATAGATATCGATATCATCATCCACCACGACCGCGATTTTCAGGTTCGGGTTGGCGGTAATCGCGGCGAGGCCTGCGGATTTTCCCTGACCGGCCACGCTTTTTTTGATCGAGACATAGGTGATGAACCGGCATGAACCGGACACCGGGACATAGGCTGCCGTGATCGACGGTACCAGCCGTCGAACGCTGTCATAGACGGCACTCTCGAGCGACAGCGCATTGGCCAGGTTGTGTTCCTGGTGGGCCGGGTCGAGATCGTGATAGATCGCGTCGGAACGCATGGTCATGGCCGTGATATGCATCAGGCCGATATCCTCCTTGGCGGGTCCGTAATATCCGGTGAATTCGGCAAACGGACCATCCGCGGTCTCTTCGGCGGGGTCGAGATAGCCTTCGATCACGATCTCCGCGAAGGCAGGGACCGGCAGATCCACGGTTTCCGCATCGGTCACCGCAAGCGCTTCTCCCATGAGCCCGCCCATCAGGTCGAGCTCGCAGGAATCGATCGACCCTTCACCCAGCGCACCTATAAGTGCTGCCGGGTGATGGCCGATAAACAGCACCGCTTCCATCCGCTTGTTCAGTTCCTGGCAGCGGCGATAGATATAGCCGGCGTGATGGGCCGGGTTGAACATGCAGCCGAGCTTGTCTTTTCCCTTCACCTCGTGGCGATACATGCCCGCATTCAGCACGCCGCTATCGGGGTCGCGCAGGATCAGCACACCGACGGTGATGTACTTGCCGGAATCCTGTTCCGCGTGGTGAACGATCGGCAGCTTGGCGAGATCGATATCGTCTCCGGTCAGAACAACCTGTTTTACCGGCGCCTTGTCGCGCGGCACCGATTGCGGTTCCAGCGGCTTCGCCGCACGGTCCCTAAAACGCTGAAGGATGGCGCTTTTTGGCTCACCCGGGTCGACACCAAGCGCGAGACCAAGCAGCGAATAGCTGCCAAGAATACTGGTGGCGAGCGGCAGTTCGGCACCCTTGATGTTTTCCATACGGATTGCCGGGTAACGGCCCTCGGCCGCCAGTTTCTGCTGAATGACACAGGTCTCCAGCACGGGGTCGACCGGCTTCGATATGCTGACAAAATACTCCGGTCCGAGCTGCCGTGCTTCACCGAGAAAACTTCTCAGGTCCATATTCATCGAATTCTCCTTCTGTCAGCACTCTACGTTGCCTCCGAACTGTGGTCCAATCCCGCTCCGTGAAATCGCCTTGCCGGGGGCGTGAAATAGCCTTGCCGACGGTCGGGAAAAAGGTAAGTTGGCCTTGGTTGAGCCGACCGATCAAATCGTTTTCATAAACATCACTTCAGGGGTAGCCGTGCCGCGGATTCGCGGAATACGGTGCGACCCCGGACCTGGAAGCCCCGCCGATGGCAATCACCGCTGAGAGCCCCGATACTCAGCCCCAGAACGCGCTTCAGGCCGCCATCTGG
>CAJQLI010000012.1 GCA_905479125.1 uncultured Alphaproteobacteria bacterium
CTTGCCGGTACACAGAACGACCCGCTTCACCTTTGCCGGTGCAACGAGTTCGCCCCGATCAGGGAGCACCCGGTTAAACGATGTACCCGGCCCGAATTCTTCGAGTTTCGAGACCGCCCTTTTATGACGCAGCAGGGATTTCGGCGTCATGATAACCAGCGGCTTGCGGAAATCGCGATGAATCTGGCGGCGCAGAGCGTGGTAATAGTTTGCCGGGGTCGTAATATTGCAAACCTGCCAGTTATCCTCGGCGCATTGCTGAAGATACCGCTCCAGACGTGCTGACGAATGTTCCGGCCCCTGGCCTTCAAAACCGTGCGGCAACAACATCACAAGGCCCGACATGCGAAGCCATTTGGATTCACCGGACGAGATAAACTGGTCGAAAATAAACTGTGCGCCATTGGCGAAATCGCCGAACTGCGCTTCCCACAGCACCAGCACGTCCGGGTCCGCAAGAGTCATACCGTATTCGAAGCCCAGCACGGCGGCCTCGGACAGGGTTGAGTTCCGGGCGATGAACTTGGCCTGGTTACCCGGGCGGATCTGTTCGAGCGGGATGAATACCTTTTCGTTATCCTGGTCAGTCGCTACCACGTGGCGCTGGGAGAACGTCCCGCGGGCGACATCCTGTCCGCTGAGCCGAACCAGATGGTTCTCCGTCAGCAGCGTACCGAAGGCGAGCGATTCACCGGTCGCCCAATCGATACCCTCACCGCTTTCGATGGCCTTCTTTCGATTCCCAAAGAAGCGTTTCAGCTTGGAATTCAGGTTGAAGTCTTCGGGTACGGTCGATATCGCGTTGCCGACTTCCTTCAGCAAGTCCATCGAGACGTCCGTCTTGCCCCGGCGCTCCTCGGCGGAAGGCGCCGTCGTCTTGCCCTGCCATTTGCCTTCAAGCCAATCGGCCTTGTTCGGCTTGTAGGATGTAGACGCTTCGAAATCTGCATCGAGCTGGGCACGAACCTTCGCCTGTATTTCGGCAACCTGTTCTTCGGTGACCACGCCTTCGGCGATAAGCTGATTGGCATAAAGCTGGCATACCGTCGGATGATCGGCGATTGCCTTGTACATTTTCGGCTGCGTGAATGCAGGCTCATCGCCTTCATTGTGACCAAAGCGGCGGTAGCACCACATATCGATCACGACGTCCTTGCGGAATTCATTTCGAAATTCAGCCGCGATTCGCGAGACATGGATAACCGCTTCAACGTCATCGCCGTTCACGTGGAATATCGGCGCCTGCGCCATCTTGGCGATTTCGGTTGGATACCGCGACGTGCGCGTTGCACCCGGATTCGTCGTAAAGCCGATCTGATTGTTGACGACCACATGCATCGTGCCGCCGGTCCGGTATCCCTTGATGTCGGACAGGCCAAAGGTCTCTGCAACAATGCCCTGGCCGCCGAAAGCGGCATCGCCATGCATCAACAGTCCCATGACCTTGCGACGGTCGCGGTCACCGAGCTGGCGCTGTTTTGCGCGCACCTTGCCCACCACGACCGGATCAACCGCTTCAAGATGGGACGGGTTTGCCGCCAGCGACAGGTGAACCTGCTTGCCATCGAATTCACGGTCGGCTGATGTCCCGAGATGGTACTTCACATCGCCGGAACCCTGCACGTCTTCGGGCTTTGCAGATGTTCCCTGAAATTCAGAGAAAATCGCGGAGAACGGTTTGTTCATAACGTTGGCCAGCACATTCAGCCGCCCGCGATGAGGCATGCCGATCACGACTTCTTCGACACCGAGCTGGGAGCCACGTTTCAGAATCTGTTCAAGGCCGGGGACAAGCGATTCCGCGCCGTCGAGCCCGAACCGTTTCGTTCCGGTATATTTCACGTTCAGAAACTGTTCGAACGTCTCCGCCTCGGTCAACCGCTCGAGGATCGTGATTTTCCCCATATCGGTGAAGTCGGTCTGATTGCGGATGCCTTCGATACGGTCCTGGATCCAGACCTTTTCCTCGGTCGAAGTCATGTGCATGTATTCGACGCCGATATGTCCGCAATAGGTCGCTCGGGCCTTCTCGACGATATCGCGAAGCGGGGCTTTTTCGCCCAGACCAAGCCGGTCATGGACATAAATTTCACGGTCGTAATCGGCTTCGGTGAAACCGTAGGATTCAGGATCCAGTTCCGTATGGCTCAACGGCTGTTCCAGACCCAGCGGATCGAGTTCCGCATATAGATGACCGCGCACGCGGTGCGAACGGATGATCATCAATGCCTGGATAGAATCTCGCGTCACATCGCTGAGAATGTGGCCCGGTGCCGCACCATTCGCGGCATGGCCCTTCGCGCCGTTCGTCTTCAGTACTTCCGCGGCAGTTTCAGTGCCAATGACGGCAGTGCCGTTTGGCGCCCAACTGGCACCCTGGAGGTCTTTCAGAACATCCGGAGCTTCATCCTTCAACTCATCGAAGAATGCTGCCCATTCGGAATCTACCGTTGCCGGTTTTTCGAGATAACGCGCGTAAAGTTCCGCCACGAAAGTGCTATTGGCACTCGTGAGAAACGAAGTCTTGTCTATCAGTCCGGTCATGAACTCCGGCGACGCTGCCGCCGCCCCTCTCACATGCTACATCGCCGGAAAATGCCGGCGCAGTTAGCCCCGACCTATCCCTTCATCGCCTCAACCATCGCATCGCCGATACCGGCGGGCGAATCTGAAACCCGAATCCCTGCGCTTTTCATGGCTTCGATCTTATCGTCGGCGCCGCCTTTGCCGCCCGATATGATCGCGCCCGCGTGACCCATTCGCCGGCCCGGAGGCGCGGTAACGCCTGCGATAAAGCCCACGACGGGTTTCTTGGTTTTGGAATGCTTGATGAAGTCGGCCGCATCTTCTTCCGCAGAGCCGCCGATCTCGCCGATCATAACGATGCCCTGGGTTTCGTCGTCAGCAAGGAACAGATCGATGCAATCAACAAAATTGGTTCCATTGACGGGATCACCGCCAATGCCGATACACGTTGTCTGGCCCAGACCCGCAGCCGTTGTTTGTGCAACTGCTTCATAGGTCAACGTGCCGGAGCGAGAAACGATACCGATTGCGCCGCGCTGATGAATGTGACCGGGCATAATGCCGATCTTACATTCGTCAGGCGTGATAATGCCGGGACAGTTTGGTCCGATCAGGCGCGTGCTTGAATTGGCCAGTGCCCGTTTCACCCGAACCATGTCGAGCACCGGAATGCCCTCGGTGATGCAGATCGCAAGCGGGATTTCCGCGTCAATCGCCTCAAGGATGGCATCCGCTGCAAAGGGCGGCGGCACATAGATCACGGACGCATTTGCACCCGTCTTGTCGACCGCGTCGGCGACCGTATCGAACACGGGAAGATCGAGATGCTTGGTACCGCCTTTGCCCGGCGTAACCCCGCCGACCATCTGCGTACCATACGCAATCGCCTGTTCCGAATGGAAGGTGCCCTGCGCGCCAGTGAAGCCCTGACAGATAACTTTCGTGTCTTTTCCGACCAGCACCGACATCAGGCTGCCTCCTTCGTAACTTTGACAACCTTTTCGGCGGCATCCGCCAGATTGTCCGCCGAAACGATCGGCAGACCAGATTCTTCAAGAATTTTCTTGCCGAGTTCCACGTTGGTGCCGGCAAGGCGGACAACCAGCGGGACATCGAGGCTGACTTCGCGGGCTGCCGCGACGACACCTTCGGCGATCACGTCGCAGCGCATGATACCGCCGAAAATGTTCACCAGGATGGATTCAACATTCGGATCGGACAGGATCAGCTTGAACGCTGTCGTGACGCGTTCCTTGGTTGCGCCCCCACCGACATCGAGGAAGTTGGCAGGCGATCCACCATAAAGCTTGATGATGTCCATCGTCGCCATCGCGAGGCCGGCGCCGTTGACCATGCAGCCGATGTTACCGTCAAGCGTGATGTAGTTCAGGTCGTGCTTGGCTGCTTCCAGCTCGGTCGGATCTTCTTCGTCTTCATCGCGCAGTTCCATCACGTTCTTGTGGCGGAAGAGTGCGTTGTCATCAAAGTTCATCTTGGCATCGAGCGCGATTACGTCGCCCGAGCCTGTCACAACCAGCGGATTGATTTCAACGATCGAGGCATCAAGATCGGTAAACGCTTCGTACATGCCCATCAGGAACTTGATCGCAGACTTGATCTGATCGCCTTCAAGGCCGAGCCCGAACGCAACCTGGCGGGCGTGATAGGCCTGCATCCCGGTGGCGGGATCGATATCGAACCGCAGAATTTTTTCAGGCGTCGCTTCCGCGACTTCCTCGATTTCCATGCCACCCTCGGTCGACGCCATCAGCGTGACCCGGCTGGTCTCGCGGTCAATGAGAATACCGAGATAGAGTTCACGTGCGATATCGCACCCTTCCTCGACATAGACCCGTTTGACCTCGCGGCCTTCGGGGCCGGTCTGCTTGGTGACCAGCACCTTGCCCAGCATCGCGGCCACGTTTTCACGGACTTCGTCAACGGACTTGACGACACGAACACCACCCTTGTCGCTGGAATCGTCCTTGAAGCGTCCGGCACCACGGCCACCGGCATGAATCTGTGATTTAACGACCCAGATGGAACCGCCCAGATCTTCGGCCGCCTTGGCGGCTTCGTCTGCAGTATAAGCTACGCCACCCTTCGGAACGGCGACCCCGTATTTGGCGAGCAACTGCTTCGCCTGATATTCATGAATGTTCATAACCTGACCGTATGCTCCTGCCGAGTTACGAAACCGTAAACCCGGTGTGTTAAGCGATCATTAACCATAAATACCGCATCGGCAGTCAGCCGATGCGGGAAATGGCCGTTTACGCCGGTTTACTTGGCTTTTTTAACCGTTTCGCGTTCCATTTTTTTAACAACATCGACCAGGCCCTGAACAGCTTTGACCGAGTTATTAAACTGGCGCTTTTCAGCCGCATCCAGTTTTACCTCGACGATACGCTCGATACCCTTGGCACCAATAACGACAGGCACGCCGACATAAAGGCCCTTCACACCGTATTCGCCCTTGAGCAGGGCGGCACAGGGAAGAACGCGTTTCTTGTCTTTTAGATAAGCATCGGCCATCTCGATCGCGGCTGAGGCCGGTGCGTAAAAAGCGGAACCATTGCCGAGCAGGCTGACGATCTCGCCGCCGCCGTCGCGCGTACGCTGGACGATCGCGTCGATGCGCTTCTTCGTGGTCCAGCCCATCTTGATCAGATCGGGCAGCGGAATACCGGCAACGGTCGAATACCGGACGGAGGGCACCATCGTGTCGCCATGCCCGCCAAGCACAAACGCCGTCACGTCCCGGACCGACACATCGAATTCTTCAGCCAGGAAATAGCGGAACCGGGCACTATCGAGTACGCCGGCCATACCGACAACGCGGTTCGACGGCAGTCCTGAATGCTTCTGCAGCGCCCAGACCATCGCGTCGAGCGGGTTGGTAATGCAGATAACAAACGCCTTGGGCGCATATTTTTTGATACCCTCGCCGACCTGTTTCATCACGGTCGAATTGATGCTGATGAGATCGTCGCGGCTCATCCCCGGTTTGCGGGGGATGCCGGCGGTAACAATGATGACGTCCGCATTCTTGATACCGGCGTAGGAATTAGCGCCCGTGATCTTGGAATCGAAACCTTCAACGGGAGAAGATTCGACCAGGTCGAGAGCTTTCCCCTGCGGAATTCCTTTCATGATATCGAAAAGAACGATGTCACCGAGCTCTTTGAGTCCAGCGAGATGGGCAAGGGTGCCGCCGATATTGCCGGCGCCGATGAGGGCGATTTTGTTGCGGGCCATGAATGCTTCCGGAAGCTGTTATGGAAAAAATTATAACATCCGGCAGGGTTCCGCCGGATCGCGAGATTTCTAGCGCCGTTAACCTTGAAGGGCAAGCATTAGTGGCGGTTTTTCACGTGTTTGCGTTCAAATGTGCCGCCTGAATGTACTCCTCGGACTGCATCTCGATCAAACGGGACGCGGTGCGCTCGAACGCGAAGGCGGTATCACCCGCCGGAGATAGTTCGTCCGGCTGCGCCTCGGCGGAAATCACCATGTTCACCTTGTGCTCGTAGAGCGCGTCGATCAACGTCACCAGTCGCTTGGATTCGTTGCGTCTGGCTGGCGGCAGCATCGGTATGCCGGAAAGGATCACCGTGTGATACGCCTTTGCAATGGCGAGATAATCCGGTGCACCGAGCGGATTTTCGCACAGCTCCGCAAACGTGAAACGAGCGACGCCCTTTGCCGTCTGAGGCACGATGACCTTCCGCCCGGTCGCTGTCAGTTCGGCAGGCTCCCCCACTGCGTTATCAGTCAGCGCCGCAAAAGCAGCATCCAGAGATGCCTCGGCCGGTGGCCCCAACGGCGTATGGTACACACCCATGTCGACCAGGCGGTCCCGACGATAGTCGCGCTCGGCTTCAAGTTCGAGAATATCGATTCGCCCCTTGAGCACCTCGATAAACGGCAGGAAACGGTCGCGCTGCAAGCCACCCTTATACAACTCGTCCGGATGTCTGTTGCTGGTCGCGACGACAACCACGCCTTCATCAAACAACCCTTCAAACAGACGGCCGAGAATCATGGCATCGGCGATGTTCTCCACCTGGAACTCATCAAAGCAGAGCAACCAGGTATCCTTCGCAATTTCCGTGGCAATTTTGGGCAACGGGTCCTGCAGCTTGCCATCCCGCTGACGCCAGCGATGCATGGTTTCATGAATTTCGAGCATGAATTCATGGAAATGGACCCGGCGTTTGTGGTCGCCCGCGATGGATTCATAAAACAGGTCCATGAGCATGGATTTGCCGCGCCCGACCGGGCCGTAGAGATACAGACCCTGGGGTGCCGGTTCGGCAGGCCGCCGCGTAAGGCCAAGCCGCTCGCGCCAGCCGGAACCGCCGCCGGCCGGCTTATATGCGCCAAGCGCATGCCAGAGCGATTGCAGTTTTTCGGCCGCCAGCGCCTGGACCGCGTCGTGATGGAGGTCGCCATCACGATTCATGTCGCGATAGGCGAATAGAGGACCTTTTGTAGAGCTATCAGACATACTGACTTCGGACGGTTCAGGGAAAGCGCGGCATGGATAACGGAACGGTGGAGGCGATCAAGTTAAAATGCCGCTTCAATAAAACACCGACCTGATAATATCGGGTAAAAATGAAATGGGGCCGCGTTTACACGCGACCCCATTTTCCGAATTCAACTGAATTTTTTTTGAAATCAGCGCCGCTCCACCATCGCCTGCTTGATGTCGGCGATTGCCTTGGCAGGGTTCAGACCCTTGGGGCAGGTTTTGGTGCAGTTCATGATTGTGTGGCAGCGATACAGGCGGAACGGGTCTTCAAGTTCGTCGAGCCGGTCGCCCGTTGCCTCATCGCGCGAATCCTGAATCCAGCGATTGGCCTGCAACAGCACGGCCGGACCGAGGTAACGATCGCTGTTCCACCAGTAGCTCGGGCAGCTTGTCGTGCAGCAGAAGCACAGAATGCATTCCCACATGCCATCCAGCTTTTCGCGTTCTTCCGGCGACTGCAGACGCTCTTTGCCGGGTGTCGGCTGGCTGTCGGATTTGAGCCATGGCTCAATCGACCGGTACTGGGCGTAAGCCTGTGTCAGATCGGGCACCAGGTCTTTCACCACCGGCATATGCGGCAGCGGATAGACCTTTACGTCGTTCTTCACCTCGTCAAGAAACTTGGTGCAGGCGAGCGTATTGGTGCCGTCGATATTCATCGCACATGACCCGCAGACGCCTTCGCGGCAGGACCGTCGGAAGGTCAGCGTCGGATCGATCTCGTTCTTGATCTTGATAATCGCGTCGAGAACCATCGGTCCGCAATCGTCGAGATCAACCGTATAGGTATCGACCTGCGGGGTCTCTCCGTCATCGCCGTTCCAGCGATAGACGCGAAAGGCTTTAGGCCGCTTGGCGCCCGCGGCCGCCGGCCAGGTTTTGCCTTCGCGGATTTTCGAATTTTTGGGGAGTGAGAATTCGACCATCTAATTTACCTCAGTATACCCGTGCTTTGGGCGGGACCGCCTTGACGTCGGCGGTCATCGTCTCGGTGTGAACCGGGCGGTAATCAATACGGCTGGTGCCGTCTTCATTGAGCCACACATAAGTGTGCTTCATCCAGTTTTCATCATCACGATCGGGGAAATCCTCACGCGCATGACCGCCGCGGCTTTCCTTGCGGTTGATCGCGCTGTCCAGGCTGACGACCGCCTGGGCGAGCAGGTTGTCATATTCCAGCGTCTCGGCAAGATCGGAATTCCAGATCAGCGACGTATCACTGACCTTGACGTCGTCGTTCCTGGCCCACAATGCCGTCAGCCGATCACGGCCTTCCTGCATCAGTTCCTCGGTGCGGAACACGGCGCAATGCGCCTGCATGGTGGCCTGCATTTCAGCACGCAATTCAGAGGTCGGCGTGGTTCCCTTGGTGAAACGCCGCCCATCGAAACGTGCCAACGCCTCTTCGCCTGCATTGGCGGGCAGTTCAGGCTGCTTCTGACCGGGTGTGATCATTTCGGCGGCGCGGTCGCCCGCAGCACGTCCGAACACGACCAGATCAAGCAACGAGTTCGAGCCCAGACGGTTGGCGCCATGCACCGACACGCAGGCCGCTTCGCCAATGGCCATCAGGCCAGGCTGAATCTGTTCCGGCCCCTCGGCACCGGGCTGCACCATCTGACCCTGATAGGTCGTCGGAATACCGCCCATGTTGTAATGGACCGTCGGGATCACGGGGATTGCTTCCTTCGTGACATCGACCCCGGCGAAAATACGCGCGGTTTCGGAAATACCCGGCAGGCGCTGGTTGATGATATCGGCATCGAGATGCTCGATATGCAGATGGATGTGATCGCCATTGGCGCCGACGCCGCGGCCATCGCGGATTTCCATGGTCATCGCCCGGCTGACGACATCGCGCGAGGCGAGATCTTTTGCCGATGGCGCGAACCGTTCCATGAAACGTTCGCCTTCGGAATTGGTCAGATAACCGCCTTCGCCGCGCACGCCTTCCGTGATCAGGCAGCCCGCGCCGTAAATTCCGGTCGGGTGGAACTGGATGAATTCCATGTCTTCGAGCGGCAGGCCTGCGCGCAGGACCATCGCCGATCCGTCGCCGGTCTGAGTATGCGCGCCAGTGCAGGAGAAATATGCACGGCCGTACCCGCCGGTCGCGATAACGACCTGGTTGGCGCGAAAACGGTGAATAGTGCCGTCATCAAGGTTCCACGCCATGATGCCGCGGCAGACCCCGTCATCGTCCATAATCAGGTCGAGACCCATATATTCGATGAAGAATTCAGCGTCATGTTTAAGCGACTGCTGATACAGCGTATGCAGAATCGCATGACCGGTGCGGTCGGCCGCTGCAGCCGTGCGCTGGGCAGGCGGGCCTTCGCCGTACTGGGTGGTCATACCACCGAACGGACGCTGATAAATCTCGCCCTTTTCGGTCCGCGAAAACGGCACGCCGTAATGTTCTAGTTCCAGCACCGCCGGAATGGCTTCACGGCACATGTACTCGATTGCGTCCTGGTCGCCGAGCCAATCAGCGCCCTTTACCGTGTCGTAGAAATGCCAGCGCCAGTCATCCTCGCTCATATTCGCGAGGGCAGCTGAAATACCGCCCTGAGCAGCAACAGTGTGGCTGCGCGTCGGGAAGACCTTGCTGATGCAGGCTGTCCGCAGGCCTTTGAGAGCCATACCGAATGTCGCCCGAAGCCCGGCACCGCCGGCACCCAGTACAACGACGTCGTAGGTATGATCGATGATCTCGTATGCGTTGGTATTCATGACGATCCTGTGCGCGATCCTGTAGCCCGAATGACGGCTTTAGCCGAGGGCGATCTTGACGATTGAAAAGATACTCGCGACGGCAAGGCCGATCGCGGCGAATTTGACGATGGCAATACTGGCAATTTTAAGCCACTCGGTATGAACATAGTCTTCAAGGACAACCTGGAGGCCAAGCTGGGCATGATGGAAAACCGCCAGCGTCAGCAGCACCAGCATGATCGATACCATGGGTGTGGCGATCCATGTACGTACGGCGTCGTAATCGGCGCCGGTCATGGCGCAGATCGATGCGACAAACCAGATCATCAGCGGCACCAGAGCCACTGCCGTCATACGCTGCGCCCACCAGTGAGCGACACCTTCTTTGGCGGAGCCGAGTCCGCGGACCTTGCCGAGCGGCGATCTCAGGCTCATCAGATCACTCCCATCGCAGCATAGCCCCAGAGCCAGGCACCTATCGTCAGCAGGATGGATGCTGCAATGACAATACGACCGGTCATATAGGCTGTTTCAATTTCGAAGCCCTTGCCGGCGTCCCAGAACAGGTGCCGAAGCCCGTTGCACAGGTGATAGAACAACGCAAAGGACCAGCCTAACAACAGGAGTCTGCCCACAATTGAGCCCAGGAACGCCTGAACCTCATTAAAGGCGGTTTCGCCCGTTGCTGCGGCAATCAGCCAACAAACCAGCATGAG
>CAJQLI010000013.1 GCA_905479125.1 uncultured Alphaproteobacteria bacterium
AGGCCAGTCTCTGCGCCAGGTGGTTCAGGAATATCATGACCTCGCGGGGCCGAAGGCTGCCGTGGATTACGCCTTTCACCTGATCGTGTCGGATCCGACGGCGCAGGTGCTCGGCCAGGAACTGCCTGCATTGATCAAGGACGGCTATACCAGCTTCAAGATCTACCTCACCTATGATGCGCTGAAACTGTCCGACCGCGAGTTTCTCGACGTGCTCGCCGTTGCCCGCCGTGACGGGGCGATGGTGATGGTGCACGCTGAAAACAACGACATGATCATGTGGATGGCCGAACGGCTGATTGCCGCCGGGCTGACGGCGCCGAAATATCATGCGACAGCACGCCCGATGCTGGTCGAGCGCGAAGCGACCCATCGCACGATTGCCCTTGCCGAGCTTGTCGATGTGCCGGTGCTCATCGTCCATGTGTCGGGCAAGGAGGCCATCGATCAGATACGCTGGGCGCAGAGCAAGGGGCTGAAGGTCTATGGTGAGACCTGCCCGCAATACCTGTTCCTGACCGAGGCTGACCTGGACAAGCCCGGGCTCGAAGGGGCGAAACATATGTGCAGCCCGCCGCCGCGCGATGCGGCGAACCAGGAAATCGTCTGGGATGCGCTGATTGAAGGCATATTCGAGGTCTTCTCGTCGGATCATGCGCCTTATCGGTATGACGACCCGGAAGGCAAGCTAAAGGCGGGACCGGGGGCGCATTTCAAGCAGATCGCCAACGGCGTGCCGGGTATCGAGGTGCGTATGCCCCTGTTGTTCTCGGAAGGTGTGCTCAAGAATCGGATCAGCCTGCCGGAATTCGTCGCCCTGACGGCGACCAATGCCGCGAAACTCTACGGGCTGTATCCGCGCAAGGGGACGATTGCCGTGGGGGCGGATGCGGACCTGGTGATCTGGGATGAAAAGAAACAGGTGACGATTACGCAATCGATCATGCATGACGCGATGGATTACACGCCGTATGAGGGGCGTGAAGTGACCGGCTGGCCGGTGATGACCTTGCTGCGCGGAAAGTTCGTCTGGCGCGATGGTGAATTTACCGGCGAAGCGGGCGGCGGCATGTTCCATGAATGCGACACCCCGCCGGCGCTCTCCGCCCCGCCCCGCCTGCCGACGGCGTTCGATCCCGTCGCCGGCAAGCTGGTGGAGTAGGCGCTAGACGCTGCGGATCATCCCGCCGTCGACTTTGACAACACTGCCGGTGATGTAGCTGGCATTGGCGCTCAGCAGATACACCGCCGTGTCAGCGAATTCAGCCACGCTGCCGTAGCGACCCATGGGAATCGTGGCCTGTGAAGCACGCGCGATATCCTCGACGGGTTTGCCCTGTTTCGTCGCGGCGGCAGCATCGATCTGGTTGACGCGGTCGGTGTGGATGCGGCCCGGAGCGACCGTGTTCACGGTAACCCCATCGGGTGCGACTTCGCTCGACAGGGTCTTTGCCCAGCCGACCTGGGATGCCCGGATTGCATTGGAAATACCGAGATTGGGAATGGGCTGGACGATCCCGGAGCTCGAAACCACGAGGATGCGTCCCCATTTGCGCTCCCGCATACCGGGCAGGAAGGTGTTCACGATGGAGAGTTGGTTGATGAACATCGCCTGAAACTGGGCCGCCCATGTTTCCGCCGCGACATCGGCGATGTTGCCGGGGGGCGGGCCGCCGCCATTGCAGACAATGATGTCGAGACCGCCGAAATCGGCGTTGATCGAGGCAATCAAAGCGTCGATGGAGGCCTGATCCGACAGGTCGAGCGCGTAGGCCCGGCTGTTCTGCATGTCGGTGGCGCTTGCTTCAGCATCGACAAGCTTGCGGCCGCAGACCGCAACATGGGCGCCCTCGGCGGCGAGCCTGGCGGCGATGCCCTGGCCCATGCCCCGCGTTGATCCCATCACGAGTGCGCGTTTTCCTGTCAGTCCCAGATCCACAGATAATCTCCCTTGAATTGGTATGTGTAAGCATAATTCAGTTCGGCCCGGTCAGCGCTGAGCCACAAGGCAGCGCTCTATGTTCCGATCGTTCCGATTCACGTATTCTTTAGCACAGATAACGAAAGACGGAATAATGGCCGAAGCGATGGTGACAACGCATTGGGATATGGAAACCGACCTGCTGGTCGCAGGCGCCGGTCCTGGCGGTATGACGGCGGCCCTGGTGGCGGCAATCGAGGGGCTGAATGTCGTTGTCTGTGAAAAAGCATCGCAAGTGGGCGGTACCGGTGCGACCTCTGCCGGCACGCTTTGGATCCCGGGGAATACGCAAAGCCGGGATGCCGGGTTCGAGGATTCGCCGGAACAGGCCGCAAAATATCTCGACAGCCTGATCGGGGAGGACCGGACCAGCGAACACCGCCGCGTGTATCTGCGCGACGGTCCGGGGGTGATCGACTACCTGGCCGAGAAAACCGATGTGCGCTTCCTGCCCTGCGGGCTTCACCCGGATTACCGGAACAACATCGAAGGCGCCGGGAAGTCCGGCAGGGCGATAATCCCTGAAAACTTTGATGGGCGTCTCCTTGGCAGGGATTTTGAACGCGTGCGTCCGCCGATCCCCGAATTCATGCTGATGGGCGGCATGATGGTCGGCAAGCTGGATATCGTCAGCCTGCTCGGGCGCTACCGCTCGGTGGTGAAATTCAAACATTCCGCGTCAATCGTGCTGCGCTACCTGACCGACCGCCTGCGTTTCCGGCGTGGAACCCGACTGGTGATGGGCAATGCGCTGGTTGGGCGGCTTTTCTACAGCCTGAAGAAACGCAACGTGCCGGTCCTGTTCGAATCCCCGATTGCAGAGTTTGTCCGCGATCAGGACGGGACAGTGCTGGGTGCTGTTCTGGCCACGGCCGAAGGCGAAAAACGCATTCGTGCGCGCAAGGGCGTTGTCCTGGCTACCGGTGGGTTCGCGCATAACCCGAAATACCGCGAAGCCTTTATGCCGCAGCCTACGCCACCTTATTCTCTCGCCGCTGGATCGAACGCGGGAGATGGTCTGGCGCTTGCCGAAACGGCTGATGCATCCGTCGATTCCGACAGCCATCAGGGCGCCGGTTTCTGGACGCCTGTGTCGGTGACAAAACGCGACGACGGGACTGAGGGCCTGTTTCCTCATCTGGCGATGGACAGGGCCAAGCCGGGGCTGATTGCCGTGAATGCCGCTGGCCGCCGCTTCGTCAACGAGGGCGTGTCGTATCACGATTTTGTCGAGGCCATGTACCGGTCACACGAGACAGCGGACACGATGCCAGCCTGGCTGATTTGCGAGACGCGTTTTATCGCAAAATACGGCCTTGGGGCGATCCATCCCGAGACACGCAACCTGACAAAGCATATCCGGAGCGGCTACGTGCAAGTGGCCGACGACCTGGGGGCGCTCGCCGACCTGGTTGGCATAGACCCGGCGGGCTTACAGGATAGCGTCACGCGCCATAATCGTTTCGCGTTGACCGGCGTTGATGAGGATTTCGGAAAAGGCGACCTCGAACTGAACCGGTTTAATGGTGATCCTTCACATGGACCGAACCCGTGTCTGGCGCCGATCGAGGCTGGGCCGTTCGCCGCTATGGCCGTCTGGCCTGCGGAGATCGGTTGCAGCGTCGGCATTTCGACCGATCCCGATTGCCGGGTGCTGGATGGTGAAAATCAGCCGATTGCCGGGCTGTATGCCTGCGGTAATGATATGGGGTCGGTCATGTCAGGCGCTTATCCGGGACCCGGAACAACGCTGGGCCCTGCGGTGGTGTTCGGTTGGCGTGCCGCAATGCACGCGGCCGGGCGTCTTTCGGCTAACGCCGTATGAACGGAATTTGCTGAAATTCGACGGG
>CAJQLI010000014.1 GCA_905479125.1 uncultured Alphaproteobacteria bacterium
GCCGTGGCGCATAACGCCGGCGATCCATTTCGGGTTTACGACGCGGGCGCGCACGACGCGGCCGATCTCGTCTTCGAGGCTGCGGATTTTGGGCGTTTCGGGGCGCGAATGATCGTTGTGCCAGACCGCGGGCTGATCGCCGGACAGGTGGCGGACGGCGGCGGTCAGCCCGCCTTCGAACTGGTAGTAATCGTCGGAATCGAGCAGGTCGTGTTCGCGGTTGTCCTGGTTGTGCACCACCGCCTGCACCGAGCCGAGGCGGCGTTCGAACAGGCGGTGTTCGGCCGTCCCCTCCGCCCCATCGCCATAGGCATAGCCGCCCCACGCAATATAGGCGCGCGCCAGATCCGCATCGGTTTCCCAGCCGCGCTCGTCGATCAGCGCCTGCAGGCCCGCGCCATAGGCCCCGGGCTTGGAGCCGAACACCCGGTGGCCGGCACGGCGGCGCGCGGCGTCTTCATCGACCCCGTCGGCGACCAGTGCCGCGGTATCTTCGGCGACGCGGGCGGCGAGCGGATTTTTATCCGCAGGTTCATCCATCGCGGCGACGGCGCGCACGGCGGAATCGAACAGATCAATCTGTGCGGGGAACGCATCGCGGAAAAAGCCCGACAGGCGCAAGGTGACGTCGACGCGCGGACGGTCGAGAACCTCCAGCGGCATGACATCGAACCCGGTCACCCGGCCCGAGCCACGATCCCATTGCGGCTGCACGCCCATCAGCGCCAACCCTTGCGCAATATCGTCGCCGCCGGTGCGCATGTTGGACGTGCCCCAGGCCGACAGCGCCATGCGCCTCGGCCATTCACCGTGTTCCTGCACGTGGCGTTCGACCAGCAGGGTCGCCGACTTCCAGCCCAGCGTCCACGCCGTCGGCGTCGGCACGGTGCGGGTATCGACCGAGTAGAAATTGCGCCCGGTCGGCAGCACTTCGGGCCGCCCCCGGGTCGGCGCGCCGGACGGGCCGGGCTGAACGAAATTGCCATCCAGCGCGGTCAGCGCGCCGGCGATTTCCGCATCGCCGCAAGCCTGAACCGCGGGGCCAATGCGATCCAATATCTGTTGCAGCACCGCGCGTGTTTGCGGCCAGTCGCCTTCCAGCGGTTTACCGCCGACGAGACCGAGCGCAAAATTTTCCAGCCGTTCCACTGTGTCGCCCTTGGTCCGCCATGGGTCGTCGCCGGGCAGCGCGGACGGCGTCGCGCCGGTCCACGGATCGCCCAGCACACAGTCGAGCGGATCGAATCCGTCGAAGCCGAGATCCGTGCTGAGCGCGCGGATCAGCGACTGGTTGCCGGCCTGCCCGTCATCGCGCGGCAGACGCGCGAGAGCGACCAGCAGCGCATCGCGCAAACCACCCACCGGGCTTTCGCCGAAGATGTGCAGCCCGTCGCGGATCTGCATTTCCTTCAGTTCGCACAGGTAATTATCGAGCTTGGCGAGCGCTTCGTCTGCCGGTTCCTCCGGGTCGATCCCGCAATCGAGATCGAGCCCCGACGAGCGCGTCAATTCCACAATCTGGTCGCGGAGCAATTCTATCCGGCGCGGATCAACCCCGGCGGCCTCGTAATATTCATCCACCAGCCGCTCGAGATCGGCGAGCGGGCCATAGGTTTCGGCGCGGGCCAGCGGCGGGGTCAGGTGGTCGATGATCACGGCGGACGCACGGCGTTTCGCCTGCGTGCCTTCGCCGGGGTCGTTGACGATGAACGGGTAGATATGCGGCATCGGCCCCAGCGCGGCTTCGGGAAAACAGGTTTCCGACAGCGCCAGCGATTTGCCCGGCAGCCATTCGAGATTGCCGTGCTTACCCATATGAATGACCGCGTCCGCCCTGTACGGCCCGCGCAGCCACGCATAGAACGCGAGATAGCCGTGCGGCGGGACAAGGTCGGGGTCGTGATAGGTTTTTTCAGGGTCGATGTTGTAGCCGCGCGCCGGTTGCAGCCCGATCGCGATATTGCCGCAGCGGAAGGCAGGGATGGCGAAACTCCCGCAATCGGCCGCGCCCGCGATGTAAAACGGATCAGCCTCGGGCGCGCCCCATTTGTCGGTCACCGCATCGCGCACGGCGTCGGGAAGGCGCGACAGAAATATCTGGTAGTCGGCCAGTGAAATCGTTTCCTCGACGACGCGCTCTTTGACGGCGGCGTTGGTCGGCCCGGCGAGCAGACGGTCGACCAGCGCATTGCCGTTGTCAGGCAGATCGCCGGTCGCATAGCCGGCATAGGTCATCGCGCGCAGCAGGGTCATGGTCCCCGCCGGGGTATCAAGCCCCACACCGTTGCCGATGCGCCCGTCGCGGTTGGGATAGTTCGCCAGCACCAGCGCAACCCGCCGGTCGGCAACCGATCTATTGCGCAGCTTCGCCCAGGCGGCGGCAAGATCAGCGACAAAGGCGATGCGGTTTTCCGACGGCAGGTGTTTGACCACCGCCGTCTGGGTCGCATCGTCGAACCGGGCTTCGGATTTGAACGCCACCGCGCGGGACAGCACGCGGCCATCGACTTCCGGCAGGGCGACATTCATCGCGATATCGCGGGCGATCAGCCCGGTATCGCTGTCCGACCAGACCTGTTCGGTGGTCGCTGCAAAGACAGTCTGGAGAACCGGGCAGCCCGCCGCATCGAACGGTGTTTTTGTGCGGTCGGCGCCCGGTGTGGAGACCGCGAACCCGGTGGCGTTCAGGATCACATCGGGCGGGGCGTCTTCGAACGCGGCGGAAACAACCCCGACCGACACAGAGTCCTTCAGGCTTTGCAGATAAACGGGCAACGGGTTCAGGCCCCGCGCCCGCAGGGCGGAGATCAGCGCATCGACGGGTTCCATATTCCCGGACTGTACAAGCGCCCGGTAGAACGTGATCGCCGCGACCGGTGCATCCGCCTGCCACTGCGCCCGGATCGCCGGCATGTCGGGCGCCTCCAAACCCGGCCAATACAAGCCCGCCGTCATCAACGGGGCGGGTTCGCTCCAGTCGCTGTCCCTGCCCAGCAGGCTCGCGGCGAAAGCGAGCAGGTTGTCCGCATTGGCAGGCCCGCCATGCACGAGATACTGCCAGATGCGATGAACGTCCTCGGCCTTCAGGGTCGACTGCCGGGTCAGGTCCGAATCCGGCTGGTCGTCGCCGGGGATTGCGGCGAACCCGATGCCGCGCCGCCGACAGGCAACCGCGATCTGCTCAATGCCATAGGGCCAATAGCTCGCGCCGCCGAGCAGGCGCACGATCACCAGCCGGGCGTTCGACACCATGTTTTCAACATACAGGTCGACCGACATGTGATGACGCAGTTGCAGGAAATTTGCGAGACGCAGGCTCGGCACACCTGCACCCGCCCGCGCCTGCGCGCCCGCGAGGGCGGCAAGTTCAGTATCCGCTGCCGACAGAAAGACGATATCGCCCGGCGTCTGGCCGAGGTCGACCGCTTCCGCCCCTTCGGAGACAACGCCCGGCGTCACCGCGAGCAGATGCATTTTTAGCCCTGCATCGCTAACACCGGTCCCGAGACCAGCGCAGTCGTGATGGCGGCATGATCAAGCCCGGTGAGACCGATCACAACCAGACGCGTGCCGCGCGGCTCATCTGCCTGCCAGGGGCGGTCGAAATGGCTCTGGATGCGGGCACCAACGCCCTGGACGATCATGCGCATGTCCTTGCCCGGCACATGGACGAAGCCTTTGACCCGCA
>CAJQLI010000015.1 GCA_905479125.1 uncultured Alphaproteobacteria bacterium
TCAAAAGCGGAACGCGCCAACGGCGCGGTCGCGTTCTCTTCGGGCAATCATGCACAGGCCGTTGCCTGGGCCGGCCGGCGGCTTGGCATGTCGACGACGATCGTAATGCCAAAAGACGCCCCGCCGATTAAAATAGCGAACACTCGCGCCCTCGGCGCGGAAATCAGACTTTATGATCGTACTGTCGACGACCGCGAAGAAATTGCCGGACAAATTGTCGGGGATACCGGTGCGGTCATTGTGCCGCCCTACGACCACCCAGACATTATCGCCGGTCAAGGCACGGTCGGCCTCGAAATAGCGGAGCAGTGCGGCGCTCTCGGTATCGTACCGGATGCTGCAATTGTCCCCTGCTCGGGCGGCGGCCTTATTGCCGGATGCGCAATCGCTCTGAAACACACTTACCCGGAGATAGATGTTCTGGCGGCGGAACCCGAGGGGTTCGACGATACGGTGAGGTCTCTCAATGAGGGAAAACGGGTATCCAACACGGCCTCAACCGGGTCCATCTGCGATGCATTACTCGTTCCCCTGCCGGGAGAACTGACATTCGCAATTAACAAAAATTTCCTTGCGGGGGGCATTGCCGTCAGCGACCAGGAAGTGCGAAACGCGATATCCGCAGCCTTCTCCGACACGCGCCTCGTCATCGAACCCGGCGGCGCAGCCGGTCTCGCTGCAGCGATGAAAAATAAGGAACGCTTCGCAGGTCAGACAGTCTGCATCGTTCTTTCCGGTGGAAACGCGGACCCGGCGTTATTCGCCGAGATTCTCAGCGGCGACGCCCAGAGCCTATAGGCCGTCGTGACCTAGAACGAGCCACGGTCAACATCGGTGACGACCAGATCAAGCTTGGGGTCTTCGGTCTCGTTCTTGTCCAGGCGACGGCAGTGACCATCGAGGCGTGCCCCCGGTTCAATCGCGAGCATATCGTGCAATACATCACCTTCTACACGGGATGACCGGGACAGTGTGACCGCATCCGCCTTGATCTGGCCTACGACTGCACCATGGACAAGGCAATCATCGGCCACGACGGACCCAGTGATACGCCCTGTTTCGCCGATTGTAAGTTTAGCACAATGGATATCGCCGGAAAGTTCGCCGTCAATCTGAACCTCGCCGTCACTGACGATATCGCCCGTGACCTGCATGCCGGCGCTCAGGATGGATGGTGCTCCGGATGAACGACGCTCGGTGGCTTCTTTATCCTTTGAAAACATTTTTTCCCGCTTTCATAAATTTGAGGGGGTCAACGCTCCGCTTGTTCACATGAATTTCGTAGTGCAGATGCGTACCTGTGCTTCTGCCGGAATTTCCCATCTGTCCGATTTTTGTCCGATAGGTGATTTCCTGTCCGCGTTTGACGTAAATCCGGCGCAGATGTCCATAGCGTGTGACAACACCGTTACCGTGATCGATCTCTACAAAGCGACCGAAACGGCCCTTCCAGCCCGCGTAAATCACTTTGCCGGGCGCACTCGAAAATACGGTGGCGCGATGTTTGGCGCCAAAATCGACGCCACGATGCATCGCCTTCGTTTTGTTGATCGGGTCCGTGCGCACGCCGTACCGGCTTGAAACGTAATAATAGTCCAGCGGCGGCGCCAACGGCAGGCCCCGGACAATACGCTGAAGGCCCTCCAGGTGATCGATCATGCCGTTTGTGCTACTCAGTGACGCTTCAATTGTTTCTTCGACCTTGTTCGCATTCGATTTAGGCGCGGCTTCGAAGGGTCCCCCCTGTGGAAGCGGTGCAACACCCTGCGCGCGCAGCAGTTTTTCTACGTTAAGCCCCGCGGTAGAGATGATCTTGGACAGGCGCTTTGCCTCAGCATGGGACGTATCGGCAACGCGATCGACCAGGGCCGTCTGCGCTTCTTTCGCCTCAACGAGGCGTTTTTGAAGTTCACTAACGCGATTATTGAGCGCATCGCCCTTCTGGCTGACGTGATTTTTCTCCGCCAGAGCGACAGTCAGTTCAGCGCCGGTCGTCTTCAGATCCAGCGCCAACGCCTTGTTATTGCTCTGCGTTTCTGCGAGTTGAGCTTCGAGAACCTCTAGTCGTTTGGCAATCTCGCGCTTGGCCTCTTCAGCTTTTTTTCGCGCTTCTTCAAGCTGTTTGAGATCAAGCCGAACCGCCTGCGGATTGCTCTTCAGCGTCTGGTTCTGACCGATCAGGGAAACGAGTCCCTTATGGTTTTCTTCGAGCGAATCCGTCGCTGCAGCAAAGCTGCGCCTGGAATCATCGAGTTCCGCCCGGAGTGTCGAAGACACCTGATCACGGGCAGAAATCGCTTCGTCTTTTGCGGAAACAATCTGGTTGTAGCCAACGTAGGCATAGCTGGCATGAACAACCCACGCGACAAAAGCGCCGACAACCAGAAGGCCTGCCGCCTGCAAGAAACGGGGAACGCGAATATAAGCCGTTCGCCCGTGTGACCGCAGAATAAGGTGCCGGTCGGTCAACGCTGACGGCCGCGTGAGACGCGAAATCCGCCGATGCAGTTGTTCTAGATCTGAGTTCTCTTTTCGAAACTTGGACATCGCCCCCGGCGGTCCCCCTTCGTACCTAATCCGTTTGTTTCATCATCTTCAACTCAAACTGTCAAAAATCCATGAAAACGCTTGGATTCGAACTCAGTTTCCCGCAACCAGGCCTCTATGAGGCATCCGTTTTATCCGTACGGAGAAGAGCGACCACCCCCAACGCGATCGCCAGGAGCCCCAACACGGCAGCCGTAATCCCACGCGAGCCCATATATATCAGCCCCTCGTGAGAATTTCCTACAATATCAGTAACGTAGGCATAATTATTCACGAGTACGCCGAGTATAATAAGAACAACACCCAAGCTTCGGTTCTTCGCCATATCAATTTCCCACAACTTACTCACTCTACGGACTGTGCCGGAACTTATACCAAAACACGGACTAAGGCCAAGTAACTACGTGTTTTTTTGTCACACCCGAATTCCTTTGGCTGAACCCCATCAATACGATAGGATTATTACCTGCAGGGCAGAAATGATGGTTCTGTCAACAATATCAACAAGTTACACTGGAGGGACAAAGGTGGCGGATTTGTACGTCGGAAAGACCGAGGAATTCGAGGACCGCGATCGCAAAATTATCGCGCAGGGCAGTCTCGAGATCGGTGTATTTCATGTGGATGGTGAATTTTATGCCTATGAGAACAATTGCGTTCATCAGGGCGGCCCAGCCTGCCAGGGCAAAATCATCAATCGCGTTGAAGAAGTCATTCACGAGACGGAAAAGACGGCCCATGGCCTCAAATTTTCCGAAACCGATGTTCACATCGTTTGCCCCTGGCACGGATACGAATACAACGTTCGTGACGGGCGCCACCCGGGAAACAAGAATATCCGTCTGAGACCGTTCAAGGTAGAGATCAAGGACGGAGAGGTCTATGTCGTCGTCTGAACCAGACTTCGCAGCCCTCGAAGCCGCGGCCATTCAAGCGCTGGAAGTTGCTGAAGCAGCACTTACACGTGGCGAAACCGAAGGAATTTCCGACGAGACCGTGCAGCGTCTGTTGACTGCCGGCACCCGGCTTTTCGCCAACAAGGTAGAAATGGAAGATCGCTTCTTCTCGCCTTACACGGGCCCGGAAGCCGTCACGGCCACAGATGTTGTAATGACCTGCTCCGACATGCTTCGGGCGGTAAATCTTTCTACCTTCGATCTCGCCATGTGGTTTCAGCGCCCAAGGCCGGAAGACAATATTTAGCGTTAGCAGAGTTTAATTTTTCTCATAGTCAGGGGTGACGTGATGGATACCGGAATAGAACAGGTCAAAGAGAATCCGATAAAGGAGATCACGACCTATACGGACTCGCGGGATATTCTCGCAAAGGCGCGCCAGCAGGCAGACGAACGTAATTTCGACGACATATTCATCGCCGATATCGATGCCCATCACACGGAGACGGAATCCTGGCGTGAGATCATCGCCTATATTGATGATCCGGTTGTCCGCGCACAGGCCGAAGAAATGGTCCTGCACCGGTCCGGTACGCCACCATACGGCCTGAACGGCGATCTCGCGCTCCGGTATCAGGACGTCGGCGGACGCATCCCGCATCAGGCGGCCCGTAGTGAAAAAGTCGACGAAAGCGAAATCCAGGAAGCAGGTCATCGCGATCTCGTTCTTGCGAAGCGCGCCTATGAAGCAATGGGCATTGACGTTCAGGTCGTGTTTCCGACACCGATGCTGTTTCTCGGCATGCACCCCCAGTTCGATATGGAGGCCATTCTCGGCAAGGCCTACAACCGCTGGCAGGTCGAGAACATCCTCAAGAAAGACCCCAAGCTAAAAACCATGATGTTCCTGCCGTTCAACGATCCGGAAGCGGCGCTGGAAACCATCGAGGAATTCGGAGACTCGCCCGGTTGCGTCGGGTTTATGGTGACGTCTGTTCGCTACAAGGCGGTTCATCACAATCACTACATGAAGGTCTATCGCGCCCTCGAAGAACGCGGCCTGCCGCTTGGTTTCCATGCCGGGTATTACTGGCAGGACCCCTTCATGATGCAGATCAACCGCTTTGGGTCGATGCACGCTCTGTCCTTTGTCTGGTGCAATGTCGTCCACATGACCAACTGGATCATGAACGGACTGCCCGAACGTTTCCCCGGCCTGCCCGTCGTCTGGATCGAGTCCGGTCTGTCGTGGGTGCCCTGGCTGATGCAGCGTCTCGACCACACGTACCTGATGCGCTCATCTGAAGCGCCGTTGCTCAAGAAGCTGCCGAGCGAGTACATGAAGGAAATGTTCTACACCTGCCAGCCGCTCGAGACAGATCACATGAAGGCGGTTGAACTGACCTTCGAGATGATCAACGCGAAGACCCAGTTACTGTATGCATCCGACTGGCCGCATTTCGATTTTGATACGCCCAGCGTGATCTGGGATCTGCCGTTCCTGGACGAAGAATCCAAACTGAATATCCTCGGCCGGAACGCCCAGCGACTGTTCGATTTCAGCAAGTAGAAAGACAAGCGTAAAAGTTCAAAGAGGCGGGTATTCACCCGCCTCTTTTTTATCTCCAGTCATCGACCGAAAAGACACCCGGGACGTTGTATCCGTCATTGCCGTCACCCCCCGCTGTCTTCAGCATCGCAATGCCGTTCATCCAGCTCCGGAATCCCATATCGAGCATGGCCTCGTAGCATTCGGTCCGGCCGGTATTCGTCCCGGCAACCAGCCTGTTTGTTCCACGCAATGCGGCAAATACCTCGCAGGCCGTCATCAGCTTTTCAAATTCGGAAGACGCGTTTGCCGCGGAACGCACGGCGGCAAATTTGACGACCGTCTGCGGGCTTCCGGCCTCCGAACCACGCCCCTGATGACAGCAGGCAAAACCGGTCATTGCACTTTCCTGCCCGAGCAAAATCGTGTCACCAAAACCGGCCCGGTCGATCGACAGGATTTCCCCGCCGAGATCCAGGCCGCCATATACACTCTCGGCTATGCGTCGGCATTCACGAAGAACCGCCGGTTTTTCCGATGAAGGCAGGTCGGAAAAACACCTGACCTCTGCCGGCATCTCGCCGTCGGCTTTCACAGCGCGCTCCATAACAGCCGTGATCCGTTTCATCCGGAACCCGTAAGCCTCATAGAGACGGATATGCGTCGGACTTTGTGGATGAGTGAATAAGCCCTGCAGCGCGAATTTGCGCGAATCCATAAACCGCGTCATCTCGTCGAGCATGGCTCTGCCTATTCCCCTGCCCCACGCATCGACGGCAACGGTCAATGGTCCCAGCAGTCCCAGACTGCCCCAATCCATCACGAAACCGCATGCGACCAACGTCCCGTCGATCTCTGCAACAAACGTACCATCAGGGTTCGCCGCAAACCGTCCGGCAACGACCTCGCCATCTCCGCGAAAAGCCGACGGCGTCTCCAGGCCGAAGAAGGTACCGAACGCGATTCGATTGATCCGGTCTGCATCGGCGAAGTCTTGTTCCTTCATTTGCCTGATGACGAGATTACTCACGAACTGCGGGCCTCGCGCCACACACCGAGTTTCAGTTGCACGACACGATCGGAAAAACTGAATAAAACAGATTCAGTATCAGCGCGATGCGCGTATTCCGACCAAGACGGAACAACGAAAATGTCATGACGTTTCCACGGGAACGCCTGGCCACCAATCATGGTCTCCCCCTCACCTTCGAGTACCGTGAAGATGGTCCCGTCCGTGCTGCGATAAGGCTGTCCCGTAAAGCCATCATCGAGCAGCATCAACATCGTGGTCATTGTCGGCATCGCCGAGCCACCGTCAGCAGGATTCAAGTACTCCATCCGGTAACCGTGGCTGGGGTCGATATCGGTGACTTTACGCAGAATTTCCAGGTTTTCGCGGGCCTTGTCGTAGGGGTACCGCAGGACCCGTTCCCCGCCTTCGGAAGGCTCTCCGTGTTTCTCTTCCACTGACGTCGACACCGGGCCGGTGCCCGGTAGTTCCGTCTGGCCGGCTTCGAAAAACGTCGTATCCATCTGCGCCATCAGGCCGTTATCAAGCCCATCCAGCCAAATCATCGGCGTGTCCCCTTCATGGGTATGACCATGCCATGTCCAGGACGGTGTGATAATGAAATCACCCGGTGCCATCTCCACCCTCCCGCCATCGACGGTAGTTATGCCACCTTCCCCCTCGAGGACGAGTCTGAGGGCAGACTGCGTATGACGATGCTCGGGCGCGTGTTCGCCGGGCAGTATCAGTTGCAGACAGGCATAAAGGCTTCGCGTCGTTCCCTGGAAACCGGAAAAGGCCGGGTTCTGCAGCACGAGAACCCTTCGGCTTGCTTCCTCCGGCGTGACGACATCTCCTGCCTCCATCAGCAATGGCCTGATATCTTCAGATCGCCAGAGAGCCGGGTCGTATGGCGGGGTCGGTTCCTTCGGCACATATTGTGCCGTATCAACCCAGAGCGGCAGCGCATGCTGCGCCGCAACGCGGTCGTAGTAAGTTTCGGGTACTGGCGGGTTGCGCGCCATGTCTACCGAACCTCGACCTCCATCTTGCCGATGATATCCACCTGGCAGACCAGATGATCACCGGGCTCGATTGGCCCCACGCCTTTAGGCGTTCCGGTCATCAGAATATCCCCCGGGTAAAGCGTGTAGAACTTCGACGCGTACTCGATCAGCTTGCGGCAATCATAGATCAGATATTTCGTGTTCGATTCCTGCCGAACCTCGCCGTTTACAGTAATGCGGAAATCGAGGTTGTCGGGGTCGTCGATTTCATCCGCCGTGGTAATCCATGGCCCCAGAACAGCATACGAATCCAGCGATTTTCTGAGGCTGCGGTCTTCGACGCCACGGACGGTATTGTCCAGGCCGATAGAATATCCCGCAACGACATCCAGCGCATTGTCATAGGAGATGTTCTTGGCGGTTTTCCCGATAATCAGCGCCAGTTCGATTTCATGATCATTTCGGCGATCGGTGTGACCAAGCGTAATTCCTTCGCCCGGCCCGACGAGGGCGGAGTTCGCCTTCAGAAACAGCCCGTATTCATTGATCGTCTTGATCTCCCGCCCGAAATTTATCTCGGCATCGTCTTTTGCCTCGGCGACGTGATCCCGATAATTCGCCGGTGCCGCGATAATTTTCGTCGGATTGGCGATCGGACTTTTCAGGGTGACATTTTTCACCCCCTGCACATATCCCATCTTGCGATTGGCTTCGATGCCGACTTTGATCGCTTCGATATTCGCGATCATGGCGTCACCGTGCGGACGCGGCCAGCCGGTTTTCGGGATATCATCGAGCGCGATCGTGACATCGATCAGCTGATCGCCCTTGATCAGACCGAGTTTGTCGTCGTTGTACCGGCAAATTCTCATAGGTCGGTCCCGAACTCTGCGCGCGCTCCATCTGCCCAGGTCAGGCCATGCCCCGGTACTTCCGACGGCGAAATATTTCCTTCGGCATCCATCGATACAGGAGAATCGAACAATGGCTCAAGCAGGGGAAAATCCTCCATCCATCTGATCGACGGTGCGGCGCCTGCAAAATGGATAAACAGAGCAGGCAGAAAATGTGGCGAGACGACGAGATTATAATGCTCCGCGATCTGCGCGAGGCGAAGGCTCTCGGTGATGCCACCCATCATCGCCAGGTCGGGCTGGAGAATTGACACTGCCCTGTCGGCCATGAGGGGAGCCAATTCCACCGCCCCCTGGTGATGCTCACCGGTCGCGATCGGAAGGCTACAGGTTTGGGCCAGGGTTGCGAAACCGTTCGCATCATGCGCCGGCAGCGGCTCTTCGAACCATAGGGCATTCACGTCGCCCAGAACGTTGGCCAGCCATTGCGCCCGGGCAAGGTCACATTTTTCGTTCGCATCGGCCATGATATCGACGCCGTCCGGCAGTGCCTCGGCAACGGCCTGAATCCGGGGAAGATCCGACGGTGCACCGGCAACACGGAGTTTCACGGCAGTGCACCCCATGTCGGCATATTCAAGCGCCCGTTCGACCGCAGCGTCCGGATCCTGCATCGGTCCAAACCCGCCTGATCCATATACAGGAAGTGTTTTCGCGACGCCGCCCAATGCCTTGTAGAGCGGCATTCCCTGTTTCCTGGAATACAGGTCCCACATGGCGACATCGATCGCCGCAATCGACAGATAGCCCACCCCACGCCCAAGCCGGTTGAGCGATCCCGCCAGCCGGCGCCACAGTGCCTGCGGCGGTACGATCTCCTGACCTTCGACAAAGCGGGAAAGCATGTCGCGGGCGGCATGGGTTACCGTTTTTCCGCCGCCACCAAGGACATAGGAAAAGCCCGTCCCCGTAACCCCAGCGGAATCTTCAAGATCGACGACAATCACATCGACGGCCGTAATGCCCGAGCCACCGGTCGGACCGGACAAGGGGAATTCCCATAGTTCGGCGGTTGCCCGTTTCAGGATCGTGGTCATATCTCAGCCCTTCAAGGTAAGCGTAACGGTGTCGCCG
>CAJQLI010000016.1 GCA_905479125.1 uncultured Alphaproteobacteria bacterium
ATCATGGCCAACGAGGTATTGTTCGCCAATATCCAGCCGCTCAAACCCGGTGAGGAAAAATACGCGATTTCGTTTGCGATCCCGATGAACACCAAGGGCCTGAAGGTGATGTCGCGCAAATCGTACGAGGAATCGGCAACGAGCTCGTTCGATTATCCCTTATCAGCGCGTTACGACGAAAACGACGCGCTGGTCTATTGCGATGACGTGAAAGTGCCATGGGACCGCGTATTCATCTATAAGGATACAGACACCGCGCGGGGCCAGTTCCAGGATACTTACGCCCATTACATGCAGAACTATCAGGCGATGACGCGCCTTATGGTCAAGATGCAGTTCCAGGTCGGGGTGGCGCGCCGTATGTGCGAAACCATCGGTACGATCGGTATTCCGTCGGTCGCTGAAAAGCTCGGTCACATGGCCGCTCAGGCAGCGATGGTCGAGGGCTTGGTCTACGGCATGGAATCGGGCGGTGGCATGTTCAACGGCTATTACGTGCCCGACCGCAACCTGATGTACACGGCGCAGGTGCTCACCCAGCAGCTCTATCCGGAATTCATCACGTCGATGCGTGAACTGGCGGGCGGCGGGCTTATCATGCTGCCGTCCTCGGCAGAGGACTTTACCGACCCGGATCTCAACCGCTACATCAACGCGACGCAGAAATCGGCCATCGGCACGGCGGAAGAAAAGGTCAAGTTCATGAAGCTTGCCTGGGACTGTATCGGTTCCGAATTCGCGAGCCGTCATACCCAGTATGAGATGTTCTATGCCGGCGCCCAGTTCGTTACGCGCGGTCACGCGATGCGCACCTATGACTGGGAACGGTCTTCAGATCTCGTGGATTCGATCCTCGACAAGTACAGCCTGTCCGACACCATTGGCAGTGGCGACAAGCTCGCGGCGGAGTAGCTTAAAAAGTCACACCCCGAAGGGATAAAAGATGACGGATGCAGACACACTGACAGCGGCACGGCCCAGCAGCGATATCGACCCGTTTTCGCGCGAGAACGTTCTTGCGCCATATGCGTGGCATCAATCGCTGCACGACGCCGGTCCGCTGGTGTGGATGACGAAGTATGATGTGTGGGGTACTGCGCGTTACGATATCGCCAAACAGGTGCTCGATGACTGGGAAACCTATGGCTCGGGCGCCGGGGTGGGGCTTGCCAATTTTCATACCGAAAAGCCGTGGCGGCCGCCAAGCAAGCTGCTTGAAGCAGACCCGCCGGAGCATACACCGCGCCGCGGCGTCGCCGACGGTGTGATGGCCCATTCGCGTTTGCGCGAATTTCGGCCCATCTTTGCCGAACAGGCGAAACTGCTGGTCGATGATCTGCTCGCGAAGGGTGATATTGACGGCATGGAAGATGTCGCCAAGCCCTATATCCTGAAAGTGTTTCCCGATGCAGTCGGGCTCGGGCCTGATGGCCGGGAACAGTTGCTCGATTACGGCAACATGGTGTTCAACGGTTTCGGCCCTCTCAATGATACATTCGCGGCATCGACGGCTGCCGCCGATGCTGTTGTCGATTACGTTATGGGATGCTGTGACCGGGATCGGCTCGACCCTAACGGGCTGGGTGAGCAGGCTTATAAGGCCGCCGACGAGGGCATCGTTTCGAACGAAGAAGCCCTGTTCATCGTGCGCTCCATGCTGTCTGCGGGGCTCGACACGACTGTGTACGCCATCGGCAACGTGCTGAGCTGTTTCGCCGATCACCCCGATGAATGGGAAAAGCTCCGGGCCGATCCGTCAAAGGCCCGCAACGCCGTTGAGGAGGTCCTTCGCTACGATTCGCCGTTTCAGTCCTTCTTCCGCACGACGACCCGTGATGTCGAACTGGCAGGCCAGCATATCCCTGCAAAGACAAAGATCATGATGTCGCTGGGGGCAGCCAATCGCGACCCGGCTTTCTGGGAAAAACCCGACGTGTTCGATATTGATCGCAATGCGGCGGCACATTTGGGCTTTGGTTTCGGTGTCCATCACTGCATGGGACAGGCCATGGCGCGGCTCGAATTGCAGGCACTGGTTACGGAAATGGCGAAGCGGATCGAACGCATCGAAATTACCGGGCCTGCGGTGCGGGCGGTCAACAACACGCTTCATGGTTTTGAGACCCTGCCGCTGCGGGTGGTCGCCGCCTAAATCAGCCGTCAGCTGACGATACTATGCCCGCCGCAGTGTAATCACCGCCACTTCGCCCTCGCTGAAAAACCGCAGCGGCATGACCGATACGCCGGCCCCGATGGTCGTAAAGCCGGCCATGTCGCCATGGCGCCACAGGCCACTGGCATAGCGCCTTGGCGCACGGATATTTGTCATGATCGTGATCCCGCCGGGCAGGCATATCTGGCCGCCATGGGTATGTCCGCGCAGATAGAGAGACACGTTGGCTGCGGCTGCTTCGTCCAGAAGTTCGGGTGAGTGCTGCAAAAGAATACGGTATCCGCCCGGCATATCGGCAAGGGCGGCGGGCGCTATATCGGCACCGACGATCTGGTCGTCATGCGCGATCCTGATTCCGGCTGGGTCAATGTCGGCACCTATCGCGTGATGGTGCATGACAAGAATACCGTCGCGATCTGGATGTCACCC
>CAJQLI010000017.1 GCA_905479125.1 uncultured Alphaproteobacteria bacterium
ATTGGTGGCGACCAGAGGGATATCGCGCTCATAGGCGAGTTTCAGCAGGCCCGGCTCTATCTGGCGCTCTGACGCGAGCCCGTGGCGCTGCAACTCGATATAGAATCGCCCGGCGAAGATATCTTTCAGCCGGTCACACATTTCCTCGGCCGCGGGAAGCTGTCCGTCGCCGATCAGGCGGCCAAGCGGTCCATCAGGTCCACCCGACAGGCAGATCAGGCCTTTAGAGCATTCCCGGAGCTTTTCCAGCGTCGTGTGGGTATCGCCGTGTTCGGTCGTCAGAAACGCTTCGGACGAAATTTCGAGCAGGTTCAGATAGCCCGCCTGGTTCTGTGCCAGCATCACAAGACGGTCGTGGCGACGTGACGATGCGTTATTACCGCCCTGACGCGCCGCCTCGCCTTCGCGGGCGACATCGAACTGGCTGCCGATGATCGGCTGGATACCGGCCTTCGCTGCCGACAGCGAAAATTCAAGCGCCCCGAACAGGTTATTGGTATCGGTCACCGCGACCGCCGGCATTTTGTGCTCGGTCGCCAGCTGGATCAGCTTGGGCAGCTTGATCGCGCCCTCGGACAGCGAATAGGCGGTGTGAACGCGGAGATGGATAAAGCCTGAATCAGTCATGCGACCAGTTTAGACCGAATCGTGCGCAGGCATAGCCTCAGCCAGCGACCAGAAGCCCGTTTTTCAGGGTTAGTTTCCGATCCATACGGGCCGCGAGGTCAGGGTTATGGGTCGCGACCAGGGATGAAACGCCGGTTTCACGAGTCAGACGCATCAATAGCTCGAACACGCGCTCGGCCGTTTCCTGGTCGAGATTGCCCGTCGGCTCGTCCGCGATAAGCACTTTCGGGCTGTTGGCGAGCGCCCGCGCAATTGCCACGCGCTGCTGTTCACCGCCCGACAGCTTCGCCGGGCGATGCCCTTCTCGCTCTGACAATCCGACCATGCCGAGCAGCTCGGATGCCCGTTTGCGGGCCGCCGATTTGCTGACACCCGCGATCATCTGCGGCACCACGACGTTTTCGAGCGCCGTGAATTCGGGCAATAGATGATGAAACTGATAGATAAAGCCGATGGCCGTGCGCCGCAGCGCCGTGCGCCGGTCATCCGACAGGTCGGAACAGGCTTCACCGTCGACGATCACCTCACCGCCATCCGGGCGTTCCAGCAGTCCGGCAATATGCAGCAGCGTCGACTTGCCCGCGCCGGACGGCCCGACAAGGGCGACCGTTTCGCCGGATGCTATCGATACCGCAGCACCGCGCAGCACCTGCAGGTCATTCCCCGCCTGATGAAACGTGCGCTGGATATCGCTCAGAACGAGCGCGTCACTCAACCCGCCCTCACTCATAACGCAACGCTTCCACGGGATCGAGGCGTGCAGCCCGCCATGCCGGGTAAAGTGTTGCGAGGAAGGACAGACCCAGCGACATGCCGACCACGCTGACAACATCGCTGGTTTCCACCACGGAGGGCAGTTGCGACAGGAAGTAAATTTCGGCGGCGAACAGCTCCGCGCCGGTCAGTCCCTGTATCCACTGGCGAATGGTTTCGATATTTCCTGCAAAGGCGACACCGAGCCCGAACCCCGCCGCCGTGCCGATAATGCCGACCGACGCGCCCGCCAGCAGGAAGATGCGCATGATCATGCCCCGGGTCGCACCCATGGTGCGCAGGATCGCGATATCGCGCCCCTTGTCCTTCACCATCATGATCATCCCGGAAATGATGTTGAACGCGGCCACCAGAATGATCAGCGTCAGGATCAGGAACATGACGTTCCGTTCGACCTTGATCGCATTAAAGAAACTGGCATTCGCCTGCTGCCAGTCCACAAGCCGCAACGGCACCCCCGCCGCACGCAGGATTTCAATGCGGATGGAATTGACGCGGTCCGGGTTGTCGAGGAACACCTCGATATTGGTGACGGCACCTTTCGACTGGAAATAAATCTGGGCGGCTTCCAGCGGCATGAACACGAAACCGGAATCGTATTCGAACATGCCGACCTCAAACAGAGCGGCAATCGTATATTTCTTTGACCGTGGGACGCTGCCGAACGCGGTCGCATTTGATTGCGGTGACACAAGCCGGATCGTGTCTCCCGGCCGGACGCCGAATTTCTGCGCCATGCGCGTACCGATGATGACGGTGGACTTGCCCTTGAAGTTATCCAGCGTTCCTGCGCGGATATTGTCAGAGATAATTTTCCGCGCCCGGATATCGGATTCCCGCACACCGCGCACGATGGCGCCTGCCGCCACGCGGTTGCCACTGACAAGCACCTGGCCCTCGACCGTCGGGATCACGCGGATGACCCCGTCGAGTTTTTTGATTTCCGTTGCCACCCGGTCGAAATCCCGGAGCGGCTGATTGGTCAGACTGTAGACGCCCATATGACCGTTCAGGCCGAGGATGCGGTCGAGCAGTTCGGCGCGAAAGCCGTTCATGACCGACATCACGATGATCAACGTCGCCACGCCCAGCGCGATGCCCGCCAGTGAGAACCCGGCGATCACCGATACAAAGCCCTCTTCGCGCCGTGCGCGCAGGTAGCGCAGCGCGACCATGCGTTCGAAGGCGTTGAAGATCATGCGGTCAGCCGTGCCATGGCGGATTCAGCGGATATTTCCTCGCGCTCGCCGCTGGCCCGGTTCTTGAACTCGACGACGCCGTTTTTGACACCGCGCGGACCGACGACGATCTGCCACGGAATACCAATCAGATCCATGTCGGCAAACTTGGCGCCGGCGCGGACATCCCGGTCGTCATAGATTGGATCGCATCCCGCGGCTTGCAGCTTCGCATACAGGTCGGCCGAAACCGTATCGCAAGCCTCGTCGCCCGATTTCAGGTTGATGATCCCCGCTCCGAACGGAGCGACCGCTTCCGGCCAGACAATGCCGTTCTCGTCGTGGAAGGCCTCGATCAGCCCGCCAACGAGGCGCGACACGCCGATACCGTAGGAGCCCATTTCCGGGAACACCTGGTCGCCGTCGGGACCCACGACGCTCGCATTCATCGCCTTCGAATACTTGGTGCCGAAATAGAAGATATGGCCGACCTCGATACCGCGTGCCTTGATCAGGTTGTCGCCAAGCTTGGCGGCCTCGGCCGGGTCATGCTTTTCATCCGTTGCGGCATACATGTTCGTCCAGCGATCGACGACCGGCTGCAGATCGGAGTCGTAGTCAACGCTCTCGCCGAGCACATCGATTTCCAGCAGGTCCTTGTGACAGAACACTTCGCTTTCACCGGTATCGGCAAGGATGATGAATTCATGGCTCAGATCGCCGCCGATGGGACCTGTATCGGCCGCCATGGGAATTGCCTTCAGCCCCATCCGCGCATAGGTGCGCAGGTAGGCGACGAACATCCGGTTATAGGTGGCGCGGGCGTCTTCATAAGTGAGGTCGAACGAGTAGGCATCCTTCATCAGGAATTCGCGGCCCCGCATGATCCCGAAACGGGGCCGGACCTCGTCGCGGAATTTCCACTGAATGTGGTACAGGTTTTTGGGCAGATCCTTGTAGCTGCGGATATGTGCCCGGACGATCTCGGTGATCATTTCCTCGTTGGTTGGCCCGAACAGCATATCCCGGTCGTGCCGGTCGCGGATACGCAGCATCTCTGCGCCATAATCGTCATAGCGACCACTTTCCTGCCAGATCTCCGCCGGCTGGATCGTCGGCATCAGCAGTTCCTGACAGCCCGCCGCGTCCTGTTCTTCACGAACGATAGCCTCGACCTTGCGAAGGACTTTCAGGCCAAGCGGCAGCCAGGAATAAATCCCGGCGCTGGACTGGCGGATCATGCCCGCGCGCAGCATCAGGCGATGCGAGACGATCTGGGCTTCGGACGGGTCTTCTTTAAGGGTCGGCAGAAAATAACGCGACATGCGCATGGTGTTTGCGAGCCTCCTGAGGGTGCGACGCGAACATAGGCAAACCCGCACTCACCCGCAATGCCCCGTCGCAACGGGGAATGCGACAGGCTCGGTGCCTAAAATAACCGTCCTGTCAGCGTCAGGCTTCGCCCCAGATCTCCTCCGCCGTCTTCACGACCAGGTCCAGCTTCCGACGCTGATCGTCCATGGTGATCTTGTTGCCGTGTTCGGTGGACGAGAACCCGCATTGCGGCGCGAGCCCGAGCTGGTCCATATCGACGTATTGGGATGCCTCATCAAATTTGCGTTTCAGCTCATCGACGGACTCAAGCCCCGGTGTCTTCGTGGTCACGAAGCCGGCCATCACGCGCTGCTTGCCTTTCGGCAGGAGCCGAAGCGGTTCCAGCCCGCCTGCCCGGTCGGAATCGTATTCCATGAAGAAGATATCCACGCCGGTACTGAAAATGGCTTCGGCCGCCGGGTCGTAGCCGCCGGACGCCGCGTAAGTGGACTGGAAATTGCCCCGGCACATATGCATGCCGATCACCATATCGTCGGGGCGGTCCCTGATCGCCTCGTTCATCATCCAGGCATATTTTTTAAGCAGCATGTCCGGGTCCTGCCCCGCCGCCGCCTTCTCTTCACGCTGTTTCGGATCGCACAGATAGGCGAAATAGATATCGTCCATCTGCAGGTAGCGGCAGCCCGCCTCGTAGAATTTTGCGACGGCTTTCTTGTAGGTCGCCGCAAGGTCGGCAAACAGGACATCCATGTCCTTGTACTCTTCCGGCAGGATATCCTCCGGCGAAGTGCGGAAGTGACAGCAGCTCGGCCCCGGAATGGAAATTTTCGGGGTCACCTTCGCTTTCGCCGCGACAAACCGGAAATGGTCGAGCATGGGATGGTTGTCAGGAAAGTCGAGCTTGCCCTTGATGGTCGGGTAAAGGGGCGGCAGTTTGACGCCTTCGAACTGGACGCCCTCACCACGCGTCTCCATGTCGAAGCCGTCGAGCATGCCCATGAAATCGTAATGCCAGAAATAGCGCCTGAGTTCGCCGTCGGTCGCAACCTGAAGACCGGCGTCTTCCTGCATCTGGATCACATCCGCGATCGCCGCGTCCTCGATCGCGCTCAGTTCCTCGGCGCTGATCGTCGGCGTGTCGGTATAAAATTTCTTACGGGCTTCCGCGACGCTGTCCGGCCGCAGAAGGCTGCCGACATGGTCTGCACGAAATGGGGGTTTGTGGGGGGTGCTCATGGACGTTTCCTCATTGAATTCTCTGTACCGCTTCTATGGGCGATTGGTCGGCCAAATCCTCTGCTATCAGGGCCACAGCGGCAACCGAAAAACGCGGCGAGGTTGGAATTTTTCACAGTACAGGCGCAAACCGCGCCAGACAGCTATCGGCCTCGCAGCTTCCGGCAGGCGCGGATAATGGCATTCTGCGAACCGGTGTTCAGTTCCTGGCCGTTATACGTGATCTTCCCGTCCTTGAATTCGACATTTCCTACGTTCAGCTCGCCCATGTACTGCCCTTTATTCGCGGGCAGACCAAAGCGTTCCTGAAGATCGATTATGACGGGCATTGAAAATGATTTCGGCAGCTTGATTCCGGAACCACTGCCCGGAAGTTCTGCCGGTGCAACGCGCCAGCCATCTGCCGTAACACCAGGGGTATATGCAACCGATGCATCGGGCCTATGCATGACGAGGTTCCGGCAATCCGCCTGCGTGACGGTTATCGTCCGCGTTTCCGCGAATGCCGGTAACGCGAGCAAGCACATCACGGGAATATAGAAAACTCTCTGCATACGCAGAGTTTTACGAAGTCGGGTTAACGAAAGGTAAGGAACGAAGGATCGCTCGGGGCTTCAAATATCGGAGAGCACGCTCAGGCGGTTTTCTTCAGAATTGCATACATGTTGTCGCTGGTCGGCAACCGCTGGCTGAAGGCCGATTTCACGCTGTAACCACATTTCTCCGCCATTCTCCGCAACGAGGCCGGTGTGAAGTAATTCAGATGGTCCGGGTAGCGGAACCCGCACCATTTCCGGCCCATGATCATCCTGTTGATCGCGCCGTAATTCGGCACCTTGATAATCGCCACCCCATCCGGAATGAGCGTCCGATGAAGCTCCTGCAGGACCTCCTGCGGATGGGTTTCATGTTCAAGATAAGAGCGCAGCGTAGCCGCACTGAAAAAATTGTCTTCAACAGCCTGCAGACCGTCAAGGCTGGGTGCACAGATAACCTGACCGCCCCGCTCGCCGAAATAGGCATTGCCCGCCGCAGCCAGTTGATCCGATATTTCTATCCCGAAAGGAATGAAGCGATCATCGAGCCCGCGCAGTTGATCGCCAGCGCCGCAGCCCAAGTCTACTACCCTGCCTGGCAGCGCATGCGAGTCGACAAGGTCCGGCATTTTTGTCCGCGGAAACAAATGCATCCGCGCCCGCGTCAGCTTGCTGAACTTGTACGAAATTGGCCTGATATCGGCGCGGCGTTTTTCTTCGATGAGAGTCGTTTTTTCCCACGCCATCTCCGACTTCAGCGCTTCATAGACCGGAGAACGGTCGATATAAACGAAGCCGCAATCGGCACAATCCCTGATCTTCCATACAGAGTGAGAATAGCGGTTGGCGGGCCGGTCCGCATTGTCACGCCCGCAGTGAGGACAGTTCCGCTCTACAACATTGATGGTACCGAAATCCGCACTTTCAAGCTGGCTGTGAACCGGCTCTGATTTTGTCACGGGTTCAGTCACGTCTGCATCCTGTCACTCATTTTTCAATCCTAAGCCCGGTAAACCGGACAGCCTGCGGAATACGTAGCACGAACAGCCCGATCATCGGCGAGAATCATCTGGGCGAACAGCATATCACGCAAGGACTCCGCCCGCTCCATACGCTGGTGGATTATCGGCGTTGAATTGACGTCGAGCACCACAATATCTGCCTCGTAACCCGCCTGCAGCTTTCCGATCCGGTCCCCTAGCGACAACGTCTCTGCCCCGCCGGATGTCGACAACCAGAAAGCTTCCTCCGGCGTCAGTGAATATCCACGGAACTGCGCAATTTCATAGGCAGCCTTCATCGTTGCAAAGGGCGAAAGCGACGTGCCGCCGCCAACATCACACCCCAGCATTACGTCAACGCCCGCGGCCCGGGTCTCCTGCAGGCGGAACAGACCACTGCCGATAAACAGGTTCGATGTCGGACAATGAACGAACTTTGTATCGGTCGCCGCTGCCAGTGAAAGGTCAGTGTCGTCCATGTGAATTGCATGGCCATAAAGAGCCCGCGGGCCGAGCATCCCGAACCGGTCGTAAACATCGAGATAGGATCGCGCTTCAGGAAAGAGCTCCGCGACCCATTTCACCTCATCGGTGTTTTCCGATACATGAGACTGCAGATAGACGTCAGAAAATTCAGCCATCAGCGTGCCGCAAGCTTCAAGCTGGGCCGGCGTGCTCGTCGGCGCGAAGC
>CAJQLI010000018.1 GCA_905479125.1 uncultured Alphaproteobacteria bacterium
TCTTCTTGCGGCAGGACCACCGGGTCTCCGGACGCGAAATGTGCCTCTATCCCTGCGGTGACCGCTGGTTCCAGCGTCTGCCAGTCCGCCGCTTCGCTTTTCGCGACGGACACGAAATCCGCCCCGAAAAACACACCCTTCACCCCGTCGATCCCGAACAGCCGCTGCGCCAGGGGGGCTTTCTCCGCCATGTCAGGCGACGCAAAATTAACCGTACCGGCCACCATCACCGGACATCCCGGAATGAATTTGAGCGTGGCGGGGTTGGGCGTTGCTTCGGTAACGACGTTAATCATTTCGGTTCATCACGGTCTGTTGTGCGCGACGGTCTTCGAAGGTCTGAATCGTCATTCGATCAGCAGAAACTGGGTTAAGCAGAAGTTAAGATCAACCTGAAATCGACCGGTCTGGAATCGCCTTTCCGCAACCCTTTGAAATGCTGGCCGGTTTAATTTCATTCCGGATGCGGAAAGTTTTTTGGTTTAACGGATTATGAGTATTTCAGGTCGTGCGTTCCGGTTACACCCGCCCGCCGCCACGGACGAAGAATCCCCTGCACAATATCAAAAGCGCAGAAATCAGGGATTTCAGTCGATGGAGAGGGGTATGAAAAACAGGGTGGACGCAGAAATCAGGCGTTCAGGTGCGCCATCTGAGGGTCGTTTCGGTAAGCGGGTTCTGAAAAGGTTTACCGGCCGCAGTACTGCGTTCCCACTCGTTTTTAAGCCGGAAATACCATTTCGCCTGCTGGTCGGGCTGGCCGGTAAGACGCAGGGCCGGATCCCAGCGCAGGCCCTGCGCCTGCTTTTCGAACACCGCCTGGTCCTGCCCCAGAAACGATCGCACGAACGGCATTGCCAACGGCTTTAACAACGTCAGCCACGGCATCGACCACCACATCATATGCGTGGTGAGCGTGCAGTTCTCATTCACCGGTGTACAGGCGGTCATGCCGCAATAGAAATTTTTGCCCGCGCGGATATGCTCGATGCGGATTCCGGGCAGCGCGAAGGCGATCTGTACCTCGGGCGTGCCGCCAAGCAGCCGGTAGATTTTCGAATTTGACGATGCCCGGTGGGACGTCATATCGAAACCAAGCGGCGAGGGGGCGAAATGCTTTTCCTTGTCGCGCCGCTCACCTGGCCGGCGCCACCACCAGGATTCATGCACATGCGGCGTGTGCGCCGGATCAATAAGCCCGACCACGGCATGATCGATGTTCACCGGGAATTCGAGCGCATGCACAATCTGCGGCGCGCCCTCGCCGACATCCGGCACTTCCGGCGCCGCAATGTCAGCACCATCGCCGTCACCGAACCAGATCCAGATCATGCCCTGGCGTTCGCGAACCGGAAAACTGGCGACCGTGATTTTACCGAGATCGACGGGATCATCTTCTACAAGCGCCGGGATGGCTGTGCAGCATCCGTGCCGGTCGAATTTCCAGCCGTGGTAACAGCATTCGACCTCGTCGCCGCGGATCCGCCCGGCAGACAAAGGCGCACCGCGATGAGGACAATTATCGCGCAGCGCAAAAACCTCTCCGGTCGACGTCCGGCCAAATACGATCGGCTGGCCGCAGATTTCCCGGTGCACAAGCCTGCCCACGGCAACATCGCGCGAGGCGATGCCGAAATACCAGATATTACGAAGCATCAGCGGAGAAGGGGGCAAAACAGGGACTGAACCAGGACAGGCGTCAGGTCAGCATATCAAGCTGTTCGGACGTCAACGTCCCCGGAACGATGGTAATGGGGATCGGGAACTTGCCCGACATCTTTCCTCCAATAGAAGACACGAGCGGCCCCGGGCCTTTTTTGTCTGTGCCGGCGCCGAGGACCAGGATCGAAATCCGCGGCTCTTCGTCGATCAGCGCAAGTATCGTCTCGGCAGGCTTGCCTTCACGCACATACAGCGTCGGCATTTCACCGGTCCATTCCTGAACCTGGGAAGAATGTTTGTGAAGAAAATCCTCTGCCTCGGCGCGGGCCTCCTCGCGCATTTTCTCTTCGACCGCCATCCAGTGCTGAAACTCTGCCGGTTCCATGATGTACAGCAGGGCAAGCCGTCCGCCGGTCCGCCGTGCACGACAGGCTGCGAAGTAGATCGCGTTAATGCATTCCTCGGTATTGTCGACAACACACAGAAAGACACGATTGCTCCGCGCAGACGGGTCCAGCGGCGCAGTATCCGCAAACGCCGCATCTCCCGGCTCAGTCTCCACTATATCATCGCTCATAGTCAGGCCCTTCTGAAGATAACGCCAGCCAGCCAGCCTGCCACAAGGGCAATCGCAATTGCAATCAATCCGTACCAGGCTGCATGATCATGCGCAAAGTCGTAGATCTTGGCTTCAAGCCCAACCTTCTGGACGGTCAGCGGCGTTTTCTCGCTGCTGACGAGCCGGCCATCCTTAAAAAGATGGACGGTCACCTCATACGTCCCGATCGGCACATTGACCGGAAACGGAATCGTTGAGCGGAACAGTCGGCCACGTGTGATCTTTATATCGGATATATCTTCGCTATACAGCGCCTGGCGTTTCTTGGAGCGAATAAACGCCTCGCGAAATTCGAGTATCGCCTCGGCCCCGCGGGAAGAGCGCGTCGACAGATCGATCCGGCTGGATCCGATCTGCAATTTCTCCAGCACTTCCGGTGCCGCGATTTCACTCAGCGGTTTCGACGCCGCAGTCCGGTAATAGGCCGGCGCATTTTCAAACGTCACCGACGTGCCATTCACCCATATGCCGGCAACCCGCTCTTTCCGGCGGATGATTTCGTCGCGCTTCGGGCCCTCAACCGTAACCACAATGTCGCCAAAGCCCTCGGTGGCGCCAAACAGCAGAAGCTCTGCACCGGTAAACCCGGTCGAGATCGCGACTTCACGGGTCGACAGGTCGGTAACAATGCTTTGTGAACTCGCCGGCGCCGGCACACCAAGCACCCCGAAAATAACACCCCATCGGGCAAACCGTTTTGACAAAAGCAGCATGGGGGCCAGCATCAATGTGCCCCCCCGATGCCGAGCGAAAACAGATCATCGGGCGTCGCCACGAGTGTCCATGCGACACGTGCACAAACCGCCAGAACGATCAGACCGAGCGCAATCCGGACTTCTTCCCCACGCAGACGGGAACCGACACGGGCCCCGATCTGCGCGCCGATCACACTGCCAATAACCAGCAGCATGGCGAGCACGATATCAACGGTCTGGTTATTCACTGATTGCAGGAAGGTAACGTTCGCGGTCACAAAGACGATCTGGAACAGCGATGTGCCGACAACGACCGAAGTGGGCATCCCGAGCAGGTAGATCATCGCGGGAACCATCACGAATCCGCCGCCGACACCCATAATCGCCGCAAGGATGCCGACAAACACACCGATGCCAAGCGGCAGCAGCGCGCTGATATACAGCTTCGAGCGCCGGAACCGCATCTTGAACGGCAGGCCGTGGAGCCAGGTATGGTAATGCAGCTTGCGGCGCGGCGCGGACGGATTGCGGCTTCGGAACCAGGCGCGAACACTTTCGACCACCATCAGGACACCGACAATGCCGAGAAACAAAACGTAGGAAACCGCGATCACGAAATCGATCTGGCCGATCTCTCGCAGGAAGGTGAACAGCGAAACACCGAGCGTAGACCCGATAAAGCCGCCGATCATGAGGACGACACCCATCCGGATATCGACATTGCCCCGCCGCCAGTGCGCCAGCGCACCCGACACAGACGCCGCAACAACCTGATTTGCCTCTGTCCCGACGGCAACGGCCGGCGGCACGCCGATAAAGATCAGCAGCGGCGTCATCAGAAAGCCGCCGCCGACGCCAAACATGCCGGACAGAAAACCCACCATACCGCCAAGCCCAAGCAGCATAAGCGCATTGAGCGACATTTCAGCAATTGGCAGGTAAATCTGCATAGTCGAATCTTATCGGATGGAGGTGAACAAAGCCTTTTTGCGCCCTTCCCCCCGATGGCGCAAGGGGGAGCCGGGCATGGGCGTCACCTTGTCACGCATATCTCCGTTGCGCACATGCCGAATAGAACCAGCCGACAGCAATCCTGTTTCAGGAAGAAATCAGGCCAACGATTTCATGGACCTCGCTCAGGATAGGCTCGGCGATTGCCCGCGCCCGCTCTGCGCCGTCGGCGAGAACAGCATCGATGTGACCAGGATCCGCCATCAGCTTGCGCATTTCATCGGATATCGGCGCAAGCTTCTCGATGGCCAACTCGGCAAGGGCCGGCTTGAAATCGCCGAATCCACGCCCACCGAATTCCTGCAAAACATCTGCCGACGTCTGATTGGACAGTGCCGCAAATATCCCGACCAGGTTGGATGCTTCCGGCCGTTCCTTCAGGCCTTCCGTTTCCGAGGGAAGTTCTTCAGGGTCGGTTTTTGCCCGTCGGATTTTTTTCAAAATTTCATCCGCCGTATCCGTAAACGTGATCCGCGACTGATCGGACGGGTCCGATTTCGACATTTTCTTCGACCCGTCCCGCAGGCTCATGACCCGGGTTGCTTCACCGAAAATAAGCGGCTCGACAATCGGGAAGAACTCCACGCCGAAATCATTATTGAATTTCTGGGCAATGTCGCGCGTCAGTTCGAGGTGCTGCTTCTGGTCTTCGCCGACCGGCACATGGGTCGCCCTGTAGGCCATGATGTCCGCCGCCATCAGGTTCGGATAGGCATACAGCCCAACCGAGGCATTTTCGCGGTGCTTGCCGGCCTTTTCCTTGAACTGGGTCATCCGGTTCAGCCAGCCGAGCCGGGCGATACAGTTGAATATCCACGCGAGCTGGGCGTGGGCCGATACCTGGCTCTGATTGAAGATGATGCTGCCCTTCGGGTCTATACCGGCGGCAAGAAACGCGGCCGTTACCTCGCGGGTATTGCCGACAAGCTCTTTCGGATCCTGCCATACGGTAATCGCGTGCAGATCGACGACACAATAGATGCATTCATAGTCGTTCTGCAGGCCAACGAAGTTTCTGATCGCCCCCAGATAGTTGCCGAGGTGAAGATTGCCTGTCGGCTGCACGCCGGAGAAGATCCGGTTCATCGTGAAATATCCCGTAATGTGAAAGCGCGCGCGTTATCGCCTCAACCCGGCGACCGGTCAAGCAGGCGCTTTATATCCGAGATGCGGGCCGCGCCGAAACCGACCGCAGCACCCGCAAAAACGACAAGACCGAGCACCACCAGAGCGACAAGGACAAACACGGCGAGGAGCACATTGGTGGCCGCGAAACCGCCGAGTGTATCCTGCGCCAGCCACAGCGCACCGGCCATCGCAACGCTGGCCAGCAATGTCCGCGGCACCGCACGGCGCAGCCGCGAATCAATTTCGAAATTTCCGCGCCGCAGCAGGAATAGAGCCAGGAGCCCGGCATTGATCCAGGCCGATATTGCCGTCGCAAGGGCAATGCCGACATGCTGCAGCGGTCCCATAAGGGCGAGATTGAGAACGAGATTAATGGCAACACAGAAAGCCGCCACCTTCACGGGCGTCGCCGTATCTTCACGCGCGAAGTATCCGGGTGCGAGGACCTTGATCAGGACATAGGCCGGCAGACCGAGCGCATACGCGGCAAGCGCAGCCGACGTCGCCGCGGTTTCGCCCGCGCCGAATTCACCGCGCTCAAAAAGAACCGACACGATCAGATCAGGCATCACCATCAGTGCGGCGGCGGCGGGCAGCGTCAGCAGCAAAGCAAATTCGAGGGCGCGGTTCATACTGGTCGCGGCGGCCGCTTCTTCGCCTGCACGGATCTGGCGCGACAGAAGCGGCAGGAGGGCCGTGCCCACAGCAACACCGATCACCCCCAGCGGCAGCTGGTTCACCCGGTCTGCGTAGTACAGGAACGACACCGATCCGCTAGGCAGCAGCGAAGCAATCACCACGTCGATCAGCAGGTTTATCTGTACGACACCGGCGCCGATCACGCCGGGTAGCATCAGGATCAGCAACCGCTTTACCCGGGGCGTCAGCCGGGGCCGCAGCAGCCGGATCCTGAAATCAGCGCGATGACAGGCCACCATCAACCAGATGAACTGCGCCGCCCCCGCCGCGGCGACACCCCAGGCCAGGGCATGACCCGGTGTTTCCAGGAAAGGCGACAGGCCGAGAATTGCAGCGATCAGACAGAGATTGAGAATGATCGGCGTCGCAGCCGCCGCCGCAAACCTGCCAAGCGCGTTCAGCACACCGCCAAGCTGAGAGACAAGCGAGATAAACAACAGGTAGGGAAACGTGACCTGCGCCAGCTGAACGGCGAGTCCGAACCGGTAGGGGTCATCGGCAAACCCCGGCGCAAAACCATACATGACCCAGGGCATCGCCACCTGAAGCGCCGTGACAAAAAACACCAGGGTGACGACCAGAACAGACAGGACTTCCTCGGCAAAACCGCGCGCCGCATCCCGCCCGCCTTCCGACATCTGCCGCGTGAACAAGGGCACAAAAGCGGCATTGAACGCGCCTTCGGCAAACAGACGGCGGAAGAAATTCGGCAGCTTGAAGGCGACGAAAAATGCGTCGGCTACCGGGCCGGCACCCAGCGTGGCCGCAATCAGAATATCACGCGCGAAGCCCAGCAGCCGGCTGATCATCGTGAAGCCGCCGACCGTGGCGATGGAACGAAGCAGCGCCATGACCTGCCCTAACCCTTCCTGTGCGTTGCCGGGCCGGCACTATCCCGTGACGGGCCCTTGTGTACGGAAGCGTTCAATGTCGGCCTGAATTACGGCGCTGCAACGGCATGCTCTATTCCGCCGCCGCAGTCGCCACAGATGCCGGGGCATCGACGGGGATGGACGCGTCTTCCTGCATGACGGCAAGCAGGGATTTGCGAATCTGGTCGAGCTTGTTCTTGTGCGTAACCTGCAGTCCGAAGACGTCCTTCACATAAAATACGTCAACAGCGGCCTCACCGAAGGTGCTGATATGCGCCGACGCGATCTGCAGCTGTAGCGCAGACAGCCCCCGCGTCAGGTCATATACCAGCCCGCTACGGTCCCGTCCGTTCACCTCGATGACGGTGTGAGTGCGGCTCGCATCGTTGTCGATCAGAACACGCGGCGCGACCTTGAACACCTTCATCCGGCTGGGCAGTCCGTCGTCTTTCCTGAACTCCTCACGCGGCCGCAAGCGGCCTGCAAGTGTCTGCTCGATGCGGGCATAAAGCCGGGCCAGTTTGTCGGCACGATCGAACGGCTCACCATTTTCGTCCTGAACCCAGAACGTATCGAGCGCCATCCCGTCGGTCGTCGTGAAAATTTTCGCATCAACAATGCTGCCGCCGCTCAACGCCATCGCACCGGCAATACGTGAGAACAGGCCGGGGTGGTCATGTGCATAGATCGTAATCTCGGTCGCACCCTTGAACCGGTCGACACGGTTCTTGATCGTCAGCGGGGCTTCCCGCGATTCCGCCTCATGGGCAATGCGCGCATGCCATGCAAGCGTATCCGCATCGAAGGATAACCAGTAGGACGGATAGCCCCGGGCAATGTGCGCTTCAACGGATTCGGCCGGCAAATCGGACAACAAGTCCCGCATTTCATGCTTGGCATGCTCGATGCGGGCACCGCGACCTTCGGCGGAGTGACCGCTGGTCAGTCGCTCTTCCGCGGCCTCGTAAAGATCGCGCAACAGCGCTGCCTTCCATGCATTCCACACATTCGGCCCGACGGCGCGAATATCCGCCACCGTCAGCACCAACAGCAGACGCAGCCGTTCGACCGACTGCACGACAGCGCAAAAATCCGTGATCGTCTGCGGATCATTGATGTCGCGTCTGAACGCGGTGTTGCTCATCAGCAGGTGATGGCGCACCAGCCATTCGACGGTCTCGGTCTCCTCGTCGGTGAGTCCGAACCGGGGGCAGAGTTCGAGTGCGACATCGGCGCCGAGTTCGGAATGATCGCCCCCCCGACCCTTGGCAATATCGTGCAGCAGCACCGATACATAGAGCGCGCGCCGGGACTGGATCTTGTGGATGACCTCGGACGAGATCGGCATATCCTCGACATACTTGCCTTTCTCGACACCGCGCAGGATACCGATGGCAAATATGGTGTGCTCGTCGACCGTATAGACATGATACATGTCGTGCTGCATCTGGGCGACGACGCGGCCGAAATCGGGGACGAAGCGACCGAAAACCCCGGCCTCGTTCAGGCGGCGCAGCGTTGTCTCGGGATCGGTCTCCGACGTCAGCATTTCCGTAAACAGGCGGTTCGCCTCGGCATCGTCCCGAATGGAATCGATCACGTTCAGGTTCCGCGTGATCGCCCGCAACGCCTTGGGGTGTATATCGAGTTGCTCGGCCTGCGCCGTATGAAACAGGCGCAATATCTTTACCGGATCATCAACGAATTCCCGCGATTTGGCGATATTCAAGCGGCCACCCTCGACCTCGAATCCCTCGATCGATTTCTGGAACAACCCGAGCGACGGGAGCCGGAATTTCGGTTTACGCTGGTGTTCCGCCTCGAGCGCCGCACAGAATATGCGCGTCAGATCGCCGATCTCCTTCGCGATCAGATAATAATGTTTCATGAAACGTTCGACGCCGCGCGCACCCGCACGATTTCGATACCCCAGAAGCTGCGCAATTTCCGGCTGCATGTCGAAGGTCAGGCGGTCCTCGCCGCGCCCGGCAAGAAAGTGGAGGTGACACCGCACATCCCACAGGAAACGATGGGCGCGATCGAAGCGGCTGGCCTCTTTCTTTGACAGCACGCCGCGATCGACAACGTTGGATACCTCGTCGACCTTGTACAGATACTTCGCAATCCAGTAGAGCGTCTGCAGGTCGCGCAGGCCCCCTTTACCTTCCTTTATATTAGGCTCCAGCACGTAGCGGGAACCTCCAAGCTTGTCATGGCGGGCATCGCGCTCGGCGAGCTTGGCCTCGACGAATTCAGGTCCGGAATCATCTGCAACCTCGGCATAAAACCGGCGGCGCAATTCGTTATAGAGCTTCTTGTCGCCCCAAAGGTAGCGGGATTCCAGCATGGCGGTGCGAATGGTCAGATCGCTGCGCGCCAGGCGGATGCATTCATCGACAGAGCGGGTGGCCTGGCCGACCTTCAGTTTCAGGTCCCACAGCATATACAGGATGTATTCGATGACCTGTTCCTGGCGCGCCGTTTCCTTGTAGGGCAGCACGAACAGCAGATCGATATCGGAATATGGTGCAAGTTCGCCACGGCCGTACCCGCCGACGGCCGCAACGCTCAGGCGCTCGCCCTCGGTCGGGTTTGCTGCCGGATAAACATGATCGGTGGCAAAATCGTAAATCAGGCGGATGACCTGGTCGGCAAGGAACGACAACGCCTCGGCAACCTGCTCGCCATTCGCTTCGCCCGCATCGAAACGATGACGGATTTCAGCCCGTCCGTGTTCCATTGCCGCCTTCAGAAGATCGAGGAACTCCCCACGGATCTCCTGCGGCAGGGCCTTGCCGGTAATGAGCTGGTCAATCTCGCCGACCATCGCGGCGCGGTCGATGATCCGGCGCTGTTTCGGAATAGAACGCATCTAGTGGTTACCAATTCTGCAGATCAGTGGAATATATAACATGTCTAAAGAATGTCCGAATACGATTCCGGGTTTGATCTGAATTAAGGAAACCTGTGCGGAATATATGTCAGGATGACATGACTTGTCTGGCCCCGACAACCTGAAGGCGACGCGATGACCGTAAACCCCCCCTTTAATCTCGATCACTGGGTCGACAGGTTCCGCGACCAGTTGAAACCCCCCGTGGGCAACAAGCTGCTCTTCGAGGAGGACGGCATGATCGCGCAGATCATTGGCGGGCCGAACACCCGGGTCGACTTTCACGATGACCCGGTGCAGGAATTTTTCTATCAGATCAAAGGCGACATGATCCTGAAGGTCGTCGATGAGGGCCAGATCAGGGATGTGCGTATCAACGAGGGCGAAGTGTTCATGCTGCCGCCCCACATGCGCCATTCGCCACAGCGCCCGGTGGCGGGCTCCTACGGGCTGGTCGTGGAATCACCCCGCATGGCGGGGATGCTGGACGCGTTCGAATGGTACTGTTTCGAGTGCATGGCCTGCATCCACCGCATAGAGGTGCCGGTGCACAATATCGTCGACGACCTGCCGCCCCTGTATGAAGCGTTCTATGCCGACGAAGCCGCGCGCACCTGCGACAGCTGCGGTGCGGTCCACCCGGGCAAGGGCAAGCCTCCGCCGGGCTGGGCCGATATCTGATCAGACACAGCCGGCAGCGGAGAAGTTACTTCGCCGCCACGTCGTAGAAGCGGAACTTCTGGGTATCGATACGCGCGCCGCATTTCGCCAGAACGAACTGGTTCTTAGAACCTTTTTTGCCTGCCGGCCGCGTCATGCAAGTGCCGTGCTTGCGGTTGACGAGCTGGAACCATCCCTGTCCGGCAGGCAGGATCCCCCAAGCCTGGTGAGGGTCTGTCGATTTGCAGGTAGTCCCGGAAAGGTGGAACGCTGAGGGAACCACCGCATTCACGCCGCCGGATTTAACGATGGTGAAAGAGGGGGCCGGCGACAGGCATTTTTTCTGGATGGGCGCATACAGCCGGACAAACCCATTCTGCGCTTTGAGCGGCGTCATCCGGATATCCTGGTTGACGTTTGTGCGCCCGCAATCCCAGGCATAGGCCCGATCATATTTCGGATTGTTGGAGATACATCTCAGCCCTTCCTTGACCTGTAATACCCGATCCCACGTTGACGGCGCCGACTTGAACGATACCGGCTTGCTGGTGATCCCCGAGGCCAGCTTTTCCTTGTGGAGCGAGCCGATCGCAAATTTCTGTGCGTTCACCAACGCACAGGGTCCCTGTTCGAGAGTGGCATCTTTTTTCGCTTCGCCACCGGCAACCCGCAAGCACTTCGCACTGTGGCGCGATTTCAGCGAATAGGTGCCGTCTTTCGTGGTCAACAGCCAGTGCTGACCCTTGTCACCCGACGCACATGGCAGGTACTGGACCTCATCGGCGTCCTTGTTTCTGTTGATACCAAGCCCGACGCACAATTTCGTCGTCGTCGAGACCACCCGGATATAGGTGCTGTCTACGTTCTGCAGATGAAACTGTTCCTGCGCCCGCGGCGTGTTCGCACAAGCGCGGAGGACCGCCGGCTGTCCGACATAGCTCGGCCGGGACTTTGTCGGCGTTTCCGCATAGAGGCAGAAATCGTCTTTGGTCGATGCTTCCGACACCAGAGTGTAGCGCCAGTCATCTGCCGGGGCCTCCGGGATATTTGCCGGCAGCGCCGCGCGGTAGTACTTCCGCTTGCCGCCATTGCCGATCATCCATATATGCCCGCGCCGCGCCGAAATCTGCAGGGCGCCGCCCTGATACTGCTGCCAGCCGTTCGGTGTCAGTGCGAACAGATTATACGACGTGGTCGAACCGCCGAAAATTTTCGCGAGTTTCATTCTTTCGGCGTCGGCGGCAAAGCCCAGACTGACCCATGGCCGGTCGTACTTATCGACCGTGATATGGTTGATCCAGGTTTTCTTGGCCCCATCCGCATTCAGAATCGGCGCGACATTCTCCCACTTGGACCCGCTGTATTTTTTGATCTGCCAGCCATCGACGACAATCCATGCCTTGCCTTTTGCATCGACGTCCAGCGTCGTCGCGCCACCGCTGACGAGCTTGAACTTCAGGCTCTTTAACGTGCCATCGAACGCGGACCGGTAAATTTTATAGCCGCCACTGGTTTTCTGGGTCGACAAAATCCAGGCAACGGCTCCACTAATGCCAACATCGACAGCGGTAACGCCGCGCACCTGTTGCACAACAACCCGGTTGCCGTTTCGCTTGCCGTTCGAATAATACAGTTTGCCGTTCTTGTCCGTGGCCAGCAGCGCATCTTTGGGGCCAAGAGCAATTTTCCGGAAATCCTGGATTTCAGTTTTCGACGTCGACGTCGGATAGGCAGGGGTCTTCAGGAATTTGCGCGAGCCCTTTTCAAGTGCCCAGAACCGGTAATCGCCGCCGAGCGTCCAGATCTTTTCATCGACGTTGCCGCTTGCCGATACGTCATAGCCGCTGCCGTCCAGTTTCTGCCAGGTAACTTTCCGGCCAGGGGGCGGGGGCCGCTTTTTCTTGCAGCCACCGAGGCCGAGACTACAGCCGACCTTATTGGCGCCGCTGGCAATACCGCCGCCGATATTCTTGATCGCGTTGCCCGCCGCATTGCCCGCTTTCAGGGCTTCACCGCCGACCTTGCCGAGCTCGCCGACCACTTCGCCGCCGACATTGGCACCGAGCTTGCCAAGCTTGCCGCCGATCTTCAGCGCTGCTTCCGCGGCTTCGCCCGGGGCGGCAACCATCGCGCCGCCGACAACCTTGACGCCTTCACCGATCTTGGCGGCGGCAGCGACCGGGTCGGTGACCGCCAGGCTGGCCAGTTCGGCGGTGCCGTTGAACGCGTAAACCACGCCGTCCTTCATGGCATAGAATATGGCCCCGGCGCATTTCGCCAACGTGCTGGCGTCCGGGACGAAAGACTTCGCGTTCTTGAAAACAGTCGTGATAGCTTTCAGATCAAACTGCCCAACGGGTGCTTCGAATTTCAGATTAAACGGAAAAGCACAGGTCGCCGGGCTCGTGAAATAGGCCTTGGTACCCTGAACGGCGACCGTAAAATTTCGGCTCCCGATTGGCTTGGGAAGTGAAATACCACCACTGATCTTAAGGCCGTTCTCGAGACTGAGCGTGGCATAAGCGTTAACCGGCAAACCCGCCGCCCGTGCCTGGCGCCGCTTTGACCTCGGGTGCTTGCCAAGATAGGCAAGCACCTTGATGTATTTGAAGGGATTGGATGCGCCGTCCCAGCCGGCCTGGTTGTTGCCTTTGACGCTCGGCCCGATCGCCATATCTACCCCGGCAAAGTCCAGCCCGAATATTTCCAGATCACCGAGAACCTGCAAATGCGGCCCGACGATGGTTTTGATCGATTTTTTCCCGGTCTCATTGGTGACCTCAACCTTGTGGCTCGCCAAGGGAGTCGCCAGGAAAAGGAAATTGAACATTTCAGCCGTCGGCATGGGCGACGCTGCGGTCTTGAGATCGAAGTCTTTACCCCACTTGGGATTGTTGATGCTGATGATATCGGGCAGCAAATTCGCCATTTGATTGAGCGGGTTTTTAAGGTTTGAAAACGCGGAGAGCGCTCCCTGGGGTCCTGGGCCGCCCGCAGCCATTGTTGCCGACAATTTCAGTGCATCGCGCAGGCTGACCGATCGAGACGCAAAACCGATTTTCATTCTCCGGGCCGCGACGACGCCCGCAGTACTGGCAGGCATTTCCATCATGAAGGCAAATTCGCGTTTCGGCTTCCGCCTGTCGTCGTTGAAGGACAGGATACCCTCCATGCGGATAGCACCTTCCTGATCGGCAAACACGAGGGTTTCACGGAGGCTGGTGTTCGGCCAGTTCATGGGGTTTTTCCACACACCGGGAAGGCGCATCTCCACATAACCGTTGGGGATGTTATCGCCCTTCTTGTCTTTCGGGTTCGCGCGCCCACTGCCCGCGAACAATCCGCCCGGACCGACCGGCACCTCTTTGCCAGCACGCAGCAACACGTTTCCGGTCGGAAAGCCGAACGTCTTGAGCATCGCGCCCACCACACCGCTGATCTCGGCGCGGGCGATGAACTGGAATCCGCCGTCAACAATGATGCGGCCGCCAAAATTGTCTCTGACCGCCTTGCCAAGTTTGCCAGGCAACTTCGAGCCGACAAGCACCGTGCCGTTGAACCGGGGGACATGGCTGATGATACCGTCTTTGAACTTTGTGCCCTTCAGGAAGGCAAATACGCCGGTCGTCGGCGTCAGTTTTCCGGGCGCGAAGAACATGGTCCCGAAACTCGGGATACGGACGCTGCCAAGCCGGGCAATACCAAAATCACCGCTATAGATGCTGAAAGTCGGCCCATCGGCGTGGCACAGTTCCGCTTTGGCTGCGGGGTTGGCGTTGCCAGCGATACATCGTTCGAGGTAATCCCCGATGCCATACCCGAACGCCGAAATCACTTTCTTGAACGCCGCGTCCGCACCCGGCTGTCCTGACTGGGCCCACGTATCTGTCGCAATACCCGAAACCGAACACGCAAGTGCTGCGCCGGCCAGCAACCCGCGAGAAAATTTTTGGATAGACATTGGACCCCCAGAATTCCGGAGCCAAATGACAACGGGTTTTTTCAGACGAAATATAACGACACAAATTTTTGCGCCAAACAAACTGTTGTTTCGATCTGGACCGTAGCGAAGCGAATATAAACAGAACCTGAACGGGGCGCTAAAGTGTTAGAGCAGCCCCTTGAGCCGATACAGAATTTCGAGCGCATCCCGCGGGCTGAGCTCATCGGGATTAAGTTCAGCAAGCTCTTCTTCGACCGCAGACGCAGCAGATTCGACCGTGGTCGCCGGAACACTTGCCGAAAACAACGGCAGGTCGTCGGCAAGCTGTGCGAGCGCACCCGATTGTTCGCCATGTTCGAGTATCCGCAGAACTTCCTGTGCGCGCGCCACCACCGCCGGCGGCAGGCCGGCAAGCTTGGCGACATGCACACCGTATGACTGATCTGCGGACCCGGCGATCACTT
>CAJQLI010000019.1 GCA_905479125.1 uncultured Alphaproteobacteria bacterium
AAGTTTTGTACCAATGCTCATCTCTGCCTCTTTCCCGGTCTCCTGCCCGCCCCTGAAAACAAGGGTCGTGCACGGGTTAAGCTTTCTGTGTCGGACTATCTCAAACCGCTCGTCCGCCGTCCAGTATCACGTCGAATCTATGCCAGAAGTGTTAACAGGTTTTTACCATGCAAACCATTGAAACCGCGGTCAAAAATTCGACACTGGATCGCCCGCGGACAGGGCGGTAGGCTCGGCCTGAACAAAGGAGAATTTACATGGCCGGACGGATCGAAGCGCGACTTGAAGAACTGGGAATCACACTGCCGGAAGCACCCGTCCCGCAGGCGAATTACGTCCCCTACCGGCGGTCGGGCAACCAGGTATTCATCGCCGGCCAGGTCTCCGCGACCACGGAAACCGCTGCCCGCGGCAAGGTCGGCGTCGACCTGAGCATCGAGGAAGGCTACGCGGCGGCACGGCTCTGCGGCCTGAATATCCTGGCTCAATTGCATGCGGCCGTCGGCGACGATATCGACCGTGCCAAGGCCATCAAGCTCGGCGGCTTCGTCAATGCACCGGCCGACTTCACGGGGCCGCCCGCAATCATCAACGGAACGTCGGACCTGATGGTCGAGGTTTTCGGCGAAGAAGCCGGCAAGCACGCGCGGTTCGCCGTCGCGGTTGCCTCGCTGCCGGGTGGCGCAGCCGTTGAGGTAGACGCCATTTTCGAGATCGAATAGCCGTGCCGGACGGCGGCGAGGAAGTCACGGTAAAGGTCATATCGTCGCTCGGTGAAGTATCGGCGGCACACTGGGACGCGTGCGCGGGAGATGAAAACCCGTTCGTCTCCCACACGTTCCTCAAAGCGCTTGAGGATTCGCAGGCCGCCACCGGCGAGACCGGCTGGCTGCCCCAGCATATCGTCATCGAGGATGCCAAAGGCCTGGTCGGCTGCGCGCCCTGCTACCTGAAGAACCATTCGCACGGCGAATACGTGTTCGACTGGGGCTGGGCCGACGCGTATGAGCGCGCGGGCGGGCAGTATTATCCGAAGCTTCAGGTCTCGGTGCCGTTTTCGCCCGTCACCGGCCCGCGGCTTCTGGTGCGCAACGGCGAGGACAAACTGAATACCCGCCGCCTTCTTGCCGCCGGATTGCTCGAACTCGCCAAGCAGCACAAGGTCTCGTCGCTGCACATCACGTTTCCGCAGGAAGACGAATGGACGGAACTTGGCGAGATGGGGCTGCTGCAGCGCCAGGGCCAGCAGTTCCACTGGCAGAATGACGGCTACGAGACGTTCGACGATTTTCTCGACACGCTGAATTCGCGCAAGCGCAAAATGATCCGCAAGGAACGGGCCGCGGCGAATGCCGAAGTCGATATCGAGGTGCTGACGGGCGACGCCATCCTTCCCGAACACATGGAAGCGTTTTACGGGTTCTACCTGAACACGGTGGACCGCAAATGGGCCCATGCCTATCTGAACTATGAATTTTTCCAGCTGTTGCGCGAACGCATGGCCGATAACGTCGTGCTGGTCATTGCCAGCCATGACGGCGAGTACGTCGCCGGCGCGCTGAACATGCGTGGCCCCGACATGCTGTGGGGCCGCAACTGGGGCTGCGTCGATAATTTTAAAATGCTGTATTTCGAAGCCTGCTTTTATCGCGGCATCGAGTTCGCGATTGAAAACGGCCTGTCCAAGGTCGAGGCCGGCGCGCAGGGGCCGCACAAAATCAGCCGCGGTTACCTGCCATCCGCGACCTACAGCGCCCACTGGATCCGCGACGAGGGTTTCCGCGAGGCGGTCGCCGATTTCGTCGAACGCGAACGCCGCGGTATCCAGCACGAAATGGAATCCCTGAGCGAGCTGTCCCCCTTCAAGCGCGCCAACGAGTCGCCGTGAATTTGCAGCCTGTTTCTGATCGGATAAATTCCCTGTATTGATGATACGGAAACCTGTCACCCCGGATTTATGCCGGGGTCCAGTCTTCGGCCCCGAAGAGACTGGATCCCGGCACAGGGCCGGGATGACAATCGTTTTCCAAATTCCACCCAGCGGTGAAAAGGATCTGCCATGACCACCATCGACGACGTCGCCTACCGCACAATTGACGGCATCACCCTGCTCGCCCGCCTTTACCGGCCCAATACGGATGGCCCGGTCAAATGGATGATCGACGTGCATGGCGGGGCCTGGGGGTCGGGCGACCGGCTGAACAATGCGGTCATTCACGCAGACCTCGCCGCCCATGGCGTCGGCGTCTGCGCGCTGGATTTCCGCCTGTCCGATGAAGCGCAGTACCCCGCGATGGTCGATGATGTGAATTACGGCATCCGCTGGTTCAAGGCGCAGGCCGAAACGCTGGATGTCGAAATGTCGATGCTGGGCGCGCTCGGCTCGTCCAGCGGCGCACAACAGATGGGACTTGTCGCGATGTGCCCGACCAATCCGCGCTGGACGACGATGGACCCGGAACTGACAATGGTTGATGCCAGCGTCGATTTCTTCGTCGCCGCCTGGCCGATCCTCGACCCATTGGCGCGCTATTGCATGGTGCAGGAAGCCGGGAACGAGCGCCTCGTCGCCGCCCATGACGCCTGCTTCGCTTCCGAGGCCGACATGACGGAAGGCAACCCGTATTTGCTGCTGGAACGCGGCGAGGCCACCCACACCCCGCCGATGACCATCATCCAGGGCACCGCGGATGCGAACGTAGAGCACACGTGGCAGGACAAATTCGCCGAGCTCTACCGCGCAAAAGGCGGACAAGTGGACGTGCACAAATTCGATGGCCAGCCGCATACCTTTGTGACGGCCTACCCGGAGACGGCCGCGTCGAAAGAGGCCATCGTGAAGATTCGGGAGTTTGTTCTGGGGGTTTAACGCCTGCGAAACCCCGCGCAGGCGGGGCGTTGGCGAAAACTTGAAAAACAACCCCATGCACCCAAAGGGGCGGAAGGATAGCCGCGGCGCAAATGGCCGAACCGGCCAGCCCCGTTTCGCGCAATGACCGCGCCGGATATCAATTGAATTATCCGCCGTAACGTCGCTCCCCTGTCGTGACCTTCCGCCCTGCCCGGGCGGAAATGCGTTCCGGCACGGAGCCTAGCACAAAAAGAACAAATCACGAACATTTAGAGGGAATATTCTATAATATAAAGAACACTGCCGCCCGCACCGCGGGCCTTCGGCAGCCAAAAAAGCGTTGTAAAAATCCCTCGATTTATTTTGGGTCCCTACGATCCATAACGAAGGCACTTTGCCGCAGACGACTAAACGTTTGAGTTATTCAAGAAGTAGAAGCAAGCAATTGCTCCCAAGATGAACGCAATGATGAGCGATTTGGTGAGCAACGATCGTCTAACAAACAAGGCTCCCAATATCTCAACCGCGGCATGTAAAATAAATTCGCTCACATCCTTGTCGCCCCCCCCCTGAACCAGCCAAAAAACGACTTTGAAGATTGTGCAGAAACGTTGCCGCTCACCCAACCAAAAAACCCGGCACAAGGCCGGGTTTTTCATTGGATAAAATCAGGAACGCTACTCCACCAGTT
>CAJQLI010000020.1 GCA_905479125.1 uncultured Alphaproteobacteria bacterium
CATAAGCCGTCGATCCCGGCAGCACACAGGCTGTCCCCACGGTGACCGCGGCGAGAACGCCAATGGAAGCGTGGCAGACATGGGGAATGAAACATCGCGTGTTATGACATTGCCGAAGTGCCGGAGGGCGACCCGAAGATGATTTCGGTCGAGCATCCTTCAGGAGAATTTTCCGTGGAGCTTGAAACCGGTACCCCCATAGACGGTATTCCACAGATTGAGCGCGCCGCCCTGCTCCGCACAACACGACGCCTGATGGAAGGAAACGCGCTGATCCCGGCCGATGTCTGGGACGGTCAATCCGGCATTGTCGCCGAAGCCGCGGAGTAATCAGAAAATGAATACGAACGATATCGTCAAACGGCTGAAACAGCTGGATACGCCCGCGGTGTCCGACGCACTGGACCGCCTCGAACTGCCGGGCCGTGTGACGCATTTACGGCGGCTGACGACAGAACAACGCATTGCCGGTCAGGTCCTCACCGTGAAACTCGGCACGGGGGAAGCGCTCGAAGGGCCGCCCCGCCATCTCTGTACATCTGCCGTAGAAGCCGCCAACCCGGGCGATATTCTGGTGATCGAACAAAGATCAGGCGTCGAGGCGGCCGGCTGGGGCGGCATCCTGTCGAACGGTGCCAAGGTACGCGGGATTGCCGGCATCATCTGCGATGGGCCCGTCCGTGACGTGGATGAAAGCCGCGACCTGAATTTTCCGGTCTTTGCCGACCGCGCCGTTCCCACGACCGCACGGGGGCGCATCGTCGAAGAAGCCTTTAACGAGGCTATCTCGGTCGGTGATGCCACCGTTACACCCGGCGACTACGTACTGGCCGACGGGTCCGGCATATGTTTTCTGATCGCGGGCCGGGCCGAACAAATTCTCGCAGTCGCCGAAATGGTCGCCAAGCGCGAGGCCCTGATGACCAAAGCCGTGCTCGCGGGAGAGCCGATCAGCCAGGTCATGGGGGCAGATTACGAGGACATGCTCCGCAAGGACTAGCTCTACACGCCTATTTCCAGTGCGGCGGAAAAGCGTTGTCATACCCCGGCAGTTTTTCCATCTCCCTGCACCAGCCATCAATGTTGGGGAAGTGTCTGGCGAGCGGATGGATGCCGAGTTCAAGCGCCGCTTCTCCCTCACGCGCGGCAGCCCGTGTTAACTGCATAATGACGGGGTAAAGGATAAGATCGGCAGCACTCAGATTATCGCCCGCCATCCAGGCTTCTTTCGATAACCCGGTCTCGATCAGATCAAGTTCGGCCCGCACCTTCTCTGCAGCATCGGTAACCTGTTGAGCGATTTCCATACCCTTGCCGCGAAAGAGCGGCCGGGATATCTCGCCCACGGTATCACGAAGATTAGCGTCGCATTCGCAGATCGCCTGCCAGATGCGTGCGGTTTCAACCGGTGTCTGGCCAAACAGCGGCGGCTCAGCATATTGCGCATCCAGATAGGACAGAACCGCGAGCGTTTCGCGCACAGTGGTGCCGTCGTCGACCAGTACCGGCACCTGCCCCCGCGGGCTGATTTTCAGATATTCGGGGCTTTTCTGCTCGCGCTTGGCGTTATCGAGACGTCGCGGCTCATAGGCGATGCCTTTAACTTCCAGTGCCAGCATCACGGACCAACAGGGCGGAGAACCGGAGATGAAATATAGTTCTGGCTGTGTCATCGAAATAGATATCCCTTAAGTCATTTCCGGAACAATCCGGCCGCTATCCCGCGCAGGCCGCAGGATAGAAAATCGAGTTTCCCCAGCGCCACGCGGGCCGCAATGGGATCGCCCTTTCGTAATAAAACCAATAGCCGGTCGGCCAACCGCACGATCACGGCGGTTTCCATCGCCAGGCGCCGGTTCGTCAATTGCCGGGAAAGCGGGCGCGCCTGCTTCATCAACTCTTCGCAGCCGTCGAGGCATTGGTCGATAACCCGGCGCAATCCTGTCGTTGTCGAATCCCGCTCGAGATCATCAACCACCGCACCTGCCGCCGCCATCCAGTCGCCCGGCAGATAGATCCGGTTCAGCGTCTGATAATCCTCTACCAGGTCCTGAAGATGGTTCAGCACCTGGAGTACGCTGCACAAAGCGTCGGAACCGGCGAACTTCGCATTATCTTCCCCATGCAGATCGAGCAGAAAGCGGCCAACCGGGGATGCCGAGAGAGCACAATATCCCATCAGGTCATCCCAGTTGTCATAGCGCTGCTTCACCGCATCCTGCTTGAAGGCATGAATGAGATCGATCGCATGCTGCAACGGCACACCGGTCGCCTGTGCACTGCGCCGGACGGCGTATGATTTTTCAAGCGCAGGGTCATCCGGTATCTCGCCGGTAAGCGCTTTCTCGAAGCGGTCTAGCCGGGCAAGCTTGTCTTCAGAAGACAGCGCGCCGTTATCAGCGATGTCATCGGTTGCCCGGGCCAGCGCATAATAGGTCGCGACATGCGGACGCAATGCCTTCGGCAGCAGGAACGACCCGACAGGAAAATTCTCATCGCCGGAATCTTTGCCCGTCGGCGTTTCTATGCTGTTGGCTGCAGCCTGTTTCACGTCGGTCCTGTGCCCAAAATTGTACGTTAAATCGTCGGGGCTTTTGTGCCCGCTGCACTGTCTGTCATGGCGCGCCTTGTATCAAGTCCCGCATCTATCAGGGGCGATAGGTCCGCCCCTTCCAGGTACCGCCCTTTCCGAGCCAATGACGGCGGGCAGAATCCAGCGTCATCAGCGTATATAAAAACCCCGCAACCGGTAGGGTAAATCCGTACCACGGGCTCAGACCGTAGCGGTAAAGCGTCGGCGCGAAAGCCCATCCCATCGTAAACCAGGCCGCCGACGCAGCTACCGCGGCCGGCCACTCACCCACAACAGCAGCCCAAACCACCATCACCGGCGGGGAAAGATAGAAAAAGAACATCCCGATGACGGTACCCAACAGCGCAATCACGGAATAGTTCAGCTGATGGAATGCTGTCCGCGCGACCATTCGCCAGGTCGCGGCAAGAGTGCCATACACGCGGATGCTCCGGGTTTCAGTCGCAAGCGCCAGCCTGATCCGGCCGCCCGATGATTTGATCCGGCGGGCCAGCGCGCAATCGTCGATCAGTTCACCGGCGATCACATCAATTCCACCGATGCGCGCAAGTGCGGATTTTCGAACAAGCATCGACCCGCCTGCCGCAGCTGCAGTCTTCCGCGCGGGGTCATTCACCCACGAAAACGGATAAAGCTTCTGAAAGAAAAAAACGAAAGCCGGTATAAGCAGTACATCCCACAATCGGTCAATTCGAAGCCGAACCATCAATGAATTCAGGTCGAGCCCCGAGTGTTCGGAACCAGCGACCAACGAGGCAAGCTCGCCCGGATGATGGGCGATATCGGCATCTGTCAGCCAGAAATATTCCGCGGGAACGCCAGCCTCCTCTGCTGCCGCCAGCCCCTGAGAGACCGCCCACAATTTACCGGTCCATCCGGGTGGCGTATCGCTAGCGCTAACTACCGTAACCCCGGGAACCCGGCGCGCCAGATGCGCGGTCTCATCATCACTTCGGTCATCGACCAGAAAAACCCTGATGTCACCTTCATAATCCTGGCCGGAAATGGATAACAGGGCCTCTTCGATCACATCGGCTTCATTTCGGGCCGGCACCACAACCGCAATCGTGGGCCATCGGTCAGGCTGAAATTCGCCTTCAACCAGACGCTGCTCCGCCCGCCAGAAATCTCCCCGAAGCGCCATCAATGCGCCCCAGGCAGCAAGGACCAGAACCGCGGCATAGAAAAGCACAGGTGCCGACAATGCTGCATCGGCCGTCATTCTGAGGCCCGGCAATCACTTACGCACATAGCTCTATCTCAATCCGGCAAAAGTAAATGCAATGCGATGGGCATCAAATAGGCCCGCAGTCGGTATATGCGACGATCGCGTCCGCCAAGTCCAAGTTTCAAACGCGATACGCGTATTCCCTGTCGGCATCCCGCTCGATATCGGGCGGATATGAGGCGCGCTTGTCAGCGTAGTACTGCGCGCGGTGATCACCCTCCGATGCCTTGTTATACGTCACGTAGAGCACACGCCGCGGATCGGACGTCTGGTTCGGCGCAGATCGGTGGGGCAGATAGGAATCGAAAAACAGAACATCTCCCGGCTCACCGGGATAGGCACGGAAATCGACGCCGTTGAGCTGTTCCCCTTCGAGGGGCTCCCATAGACCCCCGACCAGAGCTTCCCGGTGGTTCCAATGGGCCAGCTCCAAACACCCGTTTTCGACCGTTGCCCGATCAACGATAACCGTCGCTGTGATAAAAAGCTTTGCATAGCGCTCCCAGCCGGCCTGGGCGTCCTGATGTGCTTCGAAACCGCCACTACCGGGCAGCTTGAAATTTATCTTTTCCTTGAACAGCACCGACTCTTCGTCGAACAGGCGGCTGCAGGCAGCCCGGAGATCATTCTCCAACAGCGCCGCCATCTGTTCATGATAAGGCAGGAAATTCTCAACCCGGTTCAGGACCCGGGCATCTGGGTCCGCCAGCGAGGGTTCAAAATACATCATGTGCCGGCCGGCAGTCTCGGGCCACTGCTGTATGTCGCTCACCCATCGGGTGATCTCTTTCATCTGTGCTGCGTCATACACCCCGGGGACAGCCAGGAACCCCTGATGTCGCCAATCCTCGAGCATCCCGTCTGTAATATAACCTTTTTCCATAATCCAATCCTGTGACAACGCCCGCGGGTCATGTCCACAACCTGATTCAAGCACATTTTGGCGCGTGCTTTCCCTCCCTGCAAATAGCCACGATTCGGTTTAGTATATTTGTTCTGATAGTAAACAAACGGAGCGTATCGTGGGCATTCTGACATGGATTATTCTCGGCCTCGTAGCAGGTCTCATCGCTAAATTCGTAATGCCTGGGAAAGATCCGGGTGGTCTGATTGTAACCATCATCGTCGGCATCGCCGGTGCCGTCATTGGCGGATTCATCGCAAGTGCTGTTGGCTTCGGCGCCGTCAGCGGCTTCAACATCCGCTCAATTATCATCGCCGTGGTTGGCGCATTTGTCCTCCTGTTCGCGCTCAGGATGCTCAAAAAGAGCTAACCCGGCGCCACGCTACCCGAGGACTTATCATTTAACAGTCACCGGACATCGCGTCGCGGAGCGCGCGGTCACGTGCATCCTGCTTGCTGCCGTGAACGGTAAACATTGCATGCGCAATACAGGCGATCCAGATCACAAACGTAATTCCGCTGCCCAGCCCGAACGAGCCGATAAGGATCAGCAGCGCCAGGATCAACAAGATCAGATTGAAAATCGCCTGAAAAGGCTTGCCGGACAGCAAAACTGCCAGCGGCGGTACAACAATGGCAACCAGATAAAGCACTTTAAATCCCCTTTACAGACATTCCATGCAGTATAAAGGATAAGCAGAACCGGTGCATATGTTCGTCACAGCAGATTGCATGATATATATTTGTTTCAACGGGTTGGACTGATACTCGGACCGTCCTATATCGGGTAAGGTTGTCCCTGCCCGGCGATGCCGGTTTATTTTAAAAGGAAATTTCGTGGGCGTTCCATTTTCCCAGCAGGCCCGCGTCGGGGCATATGTCGTCAAACAGCACCTGAAGGGCGTAAAGCGCTACCCGCTCGTTCTGATGCTGGAGCCGCTATTCCGTTGTAATCTCGCCTGTGCCGGCTGCGGCAAGATCGATTACCCGAGCGCTATCCTGAACAAACGAATTTCGGTTGAAGACGCGATCGGTGCCGCAGAAGAATGCGGTGCCCCGGTGGTTTCTATCGCCGGTGGCGAACCGCTGATCCACAAGGAGATTGATCAGATCGTCGTTGAGCTGATCAAGCGCAAAAAATACGTCTATCTCTGTACGAACGCGCTGCTGCTCGAAAAACATCTCGACCGGTTCACACCGTCGAAATTCCTGACGTTCTCGATCCATCTGGACGGCGAGAAGGCCGAGCACGATGCCGCTGTCTGTCAGGACGGCGTATACGAAAAAGCAGTCGCTGCAATCGCCGCGGCCAAGGCAAAGGGTTTTCGGGTAAACGTCAATTCAACCCTTTTCGACAATGCAACATCAGAAGGCGCTGCGCGCTTTTTCGACACCGCAACCGGCCTCGGTGTTGACGGTATCACCGTCTCCCCCGGGTTTTCATACGAACGTGCGCCAAACCAGGAACATTTCCTCAACCGCAAACGCACCAAGGAGCTCTTCCGCGGCATCTTTGAGCGCGGCAAGGGCAAGAACTGGCCGCTGTCACATTCGTCGATGTATCTCGATTTCCTCGCCGGGAACCAGGATTACCGCTGCACGCCCTGGGGCAACCCGACGCGGACGGTTTTCGGCTGGCAGAAGCCCTGCTACCTGCTTGGCGAAGGCTATGTGAATACGTTCCGGGAACTGATGGACGACACGGACTGGGATCTCTACGGCACCGGCAATTACGACAAATGCGCCGACTGCATGGCCCATTGCGGCTATGAAGCGACAGCCGTCGCCGACATGGTCCGCAAACCCTGGAAAGGGCTGTTGGCCGCCATATCAGGTATCAAGACCCAGGGTGACATGGCCCCGGAAATACCGCTGGAAAACGCCCGCAAGGCCGATTTCGTGTTCGAAAAAGTCGTCGAAGATCAGCTGCGCCGCGCCGAAATGCACGCAACCGGCGCAGAAGGCTCCGACGAGGATTCACGCGCTGCCTGAGACGGCTGAATAACAGATGGGCTAGCCCGCCACCAATCCCCATACCAGTTGCACCTCCATCGCGGCAATGATGCCGACGATGATCAGGTTGAAGGCCCGGGCGCTGACCTTCTTCGTCATCCGCATACCGAGCGGAATGAAAATCATCACCGGAATGATGGCGAGCAGGCCCTGGAAGATGCGTTCCTGGTCATAGAGACCGGCAACCCCGACCCCGATCACGTGGGTCACCGCGATCGACAGGAATAGAAGCGACGTCGCAAAGACGTAAGTTTCCTTCACGAAGCCCCAGGCATGTGCCCAGGTGGCGATGAACGGCCCCGACATCCCCGTTGCCCCCTGGCAGATCCCGGCGCCCGCCGCAATCAGCGGCGACAGGACATTGGCAAGCTTGCCGTCAGGCTTAATCTTCAGGTTGAACAGCACCGTCAAAAGATAGACCGCAATCCAGATGGTCAGCACGATCGTGAGCGTATGCTCGTCGAGTGTCGCCAATACCCAGGTGCCAAGCCCGACACCGCACGCAGCGGCAATCAGCGGAGGCCAGACCTGCGGTATTTCGCTAATCCGATGACGCCACATCCAGACGATCTGGATATTCGAGAACGCGACGGGGATTGTCGTCACGACAATCGCATGCTCGACCCCGAAAAACACGGCCAGGATCGCGATACTGACCGGCGGCAGGCCCAGACCGGTCATGCCCTTCGCGAACGAGCCAACGGCGAGTGCGGCAAATATGATAACGAAAGATTCAGGCGTCACAGTCCCAGGCCTTCCCAGACAAGTTTAATTTCCATCACGACAATCACGGCAACGACCGCACCGGTAAACACCTTCGTACTGACGAACCCCATAACCCGCATCCCCAGCGCTTGAAAGATAAACAACGGTATCAGTGCGAGGCAGCCTTCAACGAAACGCTGCATGGTGAACATACCGAACCCGAGCATCGCGGCAATCTGTATGAGGTTGAACAGGCCAAAAACCAGCCCGTTGTAGAAAACATACGCTTCCTTCTTCAGTCGGAAAGAAAGTATCAGCGTAGAGAATAATGGACCCGATACACCGGCGGCACCCTGAACAAAGCCGCCCAGCATGCTGGCACCCGGGGTCGCGATGCGGCCTATCCGGCCATCCAGTCGAAACGACGGATTGAACAGCAACAGGGCCAGGAAACAGGCAACCGCTATGGCGAGCAGCAAGATGGTGATGCTGTCATCGGCGGAATCGAGAAACCAGACACCGGCGATTGTCATCAGCGAGGCCGGGATGATCATATCGCAGCGCAGCGGTGTTCCCCGCGCCTCGCCCCGGTGCCGCCAGACCAGCCAGGCATTCGAAACCAGGCCCGGAATCTGCATCACGACGATGGCATGCTCGGCGCCCAGGAACCCCGCCATGAACGGCACAGCGACCAGCGGCAGTCCCATACCGGTCAGCCCCTTGACGAATGCGCCAAGGGCCAGCCCGAATGAGATTATCGAGAGTGAGTAAAGATCGAGACCGAATTCCACGAGGGAACCATGCGCCTGCTGAAGCGCCGGATCAATCCATCAGGACGGATCCGGCGAAATCAATCGGCTAGTCAGACAGCCCGTCCGACACTTCCTTGTTCTCGGATTTAAGTTCCAGACCGGACGCTGCAGCGTGCAGTGTCAGCAGAGCCGAGAAATCTTCATCCGTATAGCCGTTGCCGATCAGTGACTGCACGATCTCGCGCGCAGCCGCCGTCACCGGCATAGGCACGCCATTTGCACGCGCAGCGGCAAGGCCAAGGTCGAGATCCTTCAACAGCAGCTTCGGCGTAAACGTCACCGAATAATCGAGATTGACCAGCGAGCCCGTCTTGTAGCGCGAGAACATCGAGCCCATGACACTGTTATTAAGGAAATCGAGGAACGCATGGCGCGGCACACCAGCCTTTTCGGCAAGCACGGTAATTTCGACCATGTTCTGGATCACGACGCCCAGGAACACGTTGTGGCAGATCTTGATGAAGCGGGATAATTCACCCTCACCCACATAAGACGAACCACGTCCGATTGCATCGAGATACGGCCGCGCTTCGTTGTAAGCGTCTTCCGGTCCGGACACCGCAAAGGTCAGCTTGCCGGCCTTCACCACCTTGGCATTACCCGATACGGGTGCAGCCAGCATGGGAATACCCATTTCTTCGGCAGCAGCGCGCACCTTGGCAGAAGCTTCTTCATCCACCGAGGTCGAATCGATCAGCATCCTGGGTTTGGTCCCCTGCGAGAGAACCCCGCCCTCACCGAGAGTGACTTCAACGAAATCCGCCGGACCACCGACCATCGTGAAAACGATATCGCAATCCGCAAGGTCCGCCGGGCTGTCGACAACTTTCGCGCCGTATTCGGCAAGCGGTTCGGCCTTTGCCTTCGTGCGGTTCCAGACGGATACGTCCGCACCACCCTTCAACAGACGATACGCCATCGCATATCCCATGCGTCCGGTGCCGATCCAGCCGATTTTATGTTGTGTGAGATCCAGTTCAGCCATTTTCTGCCCCTTTACGACCGCTGTCGTTTTCTTGATGCCAAATACATTATGTGCAATCGTTTGCACAACTGCCGCGCACTTTAACGCCAGCACCGCGGGGATGGCAAGTAAATGCCCGTCCTGCTACCCATAGGGAACGTTCAGGGAGACGAAATTGGCGAGCCGCAGCAGGGTAACGATCAGAGATGTCGCCGAGCGCGTCGGGGTACACCCGTCGACGGTATCACGCGTGCTTAATCCCGCCACGCGGGGCCGGATCACATCCGAGATCGTCGCCAAGGTAAATGAGGCCGCCGCGGAACTCGGATACCGCCCGAACCAGACGGCGCGCGGCCTGCGGACAAACCGCACGCAGACCATCGGCGTGCTGATTCCCGATATCACCAACCCGCTGTTCCCGCCGATCATCCGTGGGATCGAGGACGGGCTGGGGGCAAACGGCTACACGGCCATTCTCGGGAATGGTCCTAGGAATAGGAATGATCCAATAGGTTTAGTTAAACTTTTTAGTCCTGCTCTAGCAACCAGTATCTTGTCGGTGATTGTGTTTATCGCTTTGTCCTGTCCAAACACTTGCAGTTTCATTTTC
>CAJQLI010000021.1 GCA_905479125.1 uncultured Alphaproteobacteria bacterium
CGCCTGTCAGATTGTATCGTTCCAAAGGTAGGTGACCGTAGATAATGGGGGTATGGTGTGCGGCGTGAAAACAGGCGGGACTATAATGGACGAAAGCAATACGGGTGGTCGTAACGAGGGGCTGATCGGGAAGCGGGTCAGCCGACCCAATGCGAAACGCCTTGTCGCCGGCCGCGGACGGTATTCCGACGATATCCAGCTTCCCCGGATGGTTCACGTCGCATTTGCCCGTTCGCCGCACCCGCACGCCCGAATCCTCTCGATCGATAAAACGGCGGCGGTGGGGGCAGACGGCGTCGTGGCGGTATTAACGGGGAACGACCTCGCAAGTATGTGTACCCCATGGACGGGCGGCGCGGCACATATACCCGCGCTGCGCAGTCCAGAGCAGCACGCGATGGCGGTGGATATCGTGCGGTGGCAGGGTGAACCGGTGGTCGCTGTTGTGGCGACATCCCGCGCCCTTGCGGAAGATGCAGTCGAGATGCTGGCCATTGACTGGGAGCCACTTCCGGCTGTTTCCGACGCGGGTGCAGCGCTCGCTGCGGACGCTCACCATGTACATCCCGGTGATGCGGATAATCTCGCCTTCGAGGCCAGAGCGGGCAATGAGACGGCGACCGAAGCCGGTGATTCGACTGTATCGGCGAAATTTACGTTCGGCAGGCATACAGGGGTTCCGTTGGAAACCCGGGCGACTGTGGCCGACTGGAACCCGGGTGATGAAAGCCTGACCGTCTATGCATCGCATCAGACACCCTGGCAGCAACAGGATGTGATTTCCCGCCACCTGGGGATCGATGAGCACAAGGTCCGGGTAATCTGCCCCGATGTCGGCGGTGGATTCGGTATCAAGCTTCATGTCTATGGCGATGAGATCGCAACGGCTGCCCTCAGCCGTGTTCTGGCGCGCCCGGTAAAATTCGTGGCGGACCGGCTGGAATCTTTCGTAAGCGACATGCATTCGCGCGATCACGTCGTCACCGCATCGATCAAAGACAATGGTCACCGGGCAACCGGAATGACCGTCGACGCTGTCGGCGGGATCGGGCCGTATTCCGCCTATAAGAGAGCCTCCATCGGCGAAGGCATGATGAACCTCAATCTATCCGGTGCGCCGTATGCGCTGGCGACTTATTCGGGAAGGTTTCGCGCCGCGTTTCAAAATCGGCCTACCGTTGCGATGTATCGCGCCGTCGGTCAGCCCATCGCAACCGCGGTGACGGAGCAGCTGGTTGATCTCGCCGCAGCGAAGGCGGGTATCGATCCCGCTGAATTTCGCCGGAACAGCTATATTCCGGCCGAGGCGTTCCCGACCCAGACGCTTTCCGGTGTACCGCTGTCACCGTTGTCGCTGGAGGTGTGTCTCGACAAGCTGCTGGAGATGATGGATTACGATGAATTACGGCGGGACCAGGCGACCTTGCGGGAAAACGGGGTCTGGCGGGGAATTGGCCTTGCGACGTTTGTCGAACTGACGGCGGTTGGTGGCGCCTATTACGGCCCGGCACAGGCAAGGGTTTCCACCCAGGATGGTGCCACGATCAAGCTTGAGCCGACGGGCAAGATCAATGTCATCACCAGTGTCACTGACCAGGGGCAGGGAACGCCGACCGGTATCCTGCAGATCGTCGGCGATCGTCTCGGTGTCGGGATGGACGATATAGCCGTCACTTTCTCGGGCGATACGGCCGTCACGCCATATGGGGGCGGCGCCTGGGCATCGCGCGGACTGACCATCGGTGGGGAAGCTGCCTTGCGGGCGGCAGATGCGCTTGCGGAGAGCCTTTGCGTTCTCGCCGGGGCGATCCTGCAAACCGCGCCGGAAGCACTGGATGTCGGCCCTGGAGGAATATGTGACCGGGAAACCGGAGATGTCCGGATGAGCCTGCTGGAGGTCGCGGAGGCAGGCCATTTCCGGCACGATCTTCTCCCGCCCGGAACCCAACCCGAATTAGCGGTGACCCGGCACTATGCGCCACAGGCGCCGTTTTGTATCGCAAACGGTATCCAGGGTGCCCTGATAGAAGTTGACCTGCAGACCGGCTTTGTGACGCCGATGAAACACTGGGTCGTGGAAGATTGCGGACGCGTCATCAACCCGCTTCTGGTGGATGAGCAAATCCGCGGTGGGGTGGTGCAGGGGATCGGCGGGGCGCTGTTCGAGCATTGCATCTATGACGATGACGCGAACCTGCTGAACGGAACGCTTGCCGATTACATGGTGCCGATGGCGGCCGAGATGCCGGATATTCAGGTCGGACATGTCGAGACCCTGGCCGAAGGTACACAACTCGGCGCAAAAGGAGCAGGTGAAGCGGGCACTGTCGGTGCGCCCGCAGCCATCATGTGTGCGGTCAACGATGCTGTTCGCCCGCACCATGCGCTGGTGACTGAGATGCCGATGACCCCCGAAATTGTCCTGAACGCGCTCAAAAACCCCGTCCTTTAAACCGCTTTCGCACCCGCAGTTTTACGCTACACTTTCTATCACGGCTGAATGCTGGCTTAAGGGGAGGAAAGCGATGACGATCAAAAACATGCTTGTACCTGTCGGCGACATAGAGCGCGACGAAGGCGCAATCGGTACGGCGCTCGTTCTTACCCAGGAATTCGGTGGACACGCAGACTGCATTTTCGTGAC